>JAENVX010000302.1 GCA_016650355.1 Bacteroidia bacterium
AGTTGTTGATTTTATCGTGCAGGGAGTGCCAACATTCCTCAACGCATCTGCCTATTCAGCTGTGTTGCTGATTATCATCCCTGTTTTTACCGCACTAATACTTTACTCTCGAAATCGATTAATTGAAATAGTTTTTCAATTGTTTCCTAATGAACGAAAAGATGATCTAAAAAAAATCCTGTCCCTAACGATTGATACATACTACAATTTTATCAAAGGCATGGCAATAGTTTATTTAATTGTAGGAGTACTAAACAGTATTGGCTTACTTATAATTGGCGTGCCACATGCTATTTTCTTTGGCTTTGTTGCCGCTGTCCTGACATTCATTCCCTATTTGGGCATAATGATAGGGTCACTCTTGCCAGTTACAATGGCTTGGATAACGTTTAATTCAATTTGGTATCCTATCGCTGTGATTATAGTTTTTACAATCGTCCAGTATTTGGAGGCCAATCTGATTTTTCCAATGGCGGTAAGCAATAGGTTGAATATTAATACACTGGCCACGCTTGTTGCCATTATTGCCGGAGGGCTTATTTGGGGCGTATCAGGAATGATTTTGTTTGTACCGTTTTTGGGAATTATTAAACTCATTTCAGATCGTCATCCTAAAATGAAAATCTGGTCATTGATGATTGGGGCATAATCTTATCCTAGGTACCAATTCACTTTATTGTTGACTAGCGGTAGATTGGAGGATTAAGCTTAGACTGATGTGGGCAATGCGGTTCTTGTTTTTCTACGGCAAAATGTATTCCCTTGACGCCACATAATTTGGATAGATCATGAGGTGCTTCTGTCTTACAGCGTCAAATAGTTCTTTTTTCAATACAGCAATATTTTCCTTCTTCTCTGCAGAAATAAAGACAACCCGCTCAAATCCACGCTGCCGATAATAGCCTTTTAATTCCTCAAGGTCTATGGGTTCCTCTTGGCTAGCCAGCAGATCAATTTTGTTTAGTACAAGGATCGTAGGGATATTACCAGCACCAATCTCGGCCAACGTTTTGTTGACCACTTCTATATGGTTGTTGTGAAAGGGATGAGCAACGTCCACCACGTGGAGTAATATATCCGCCTCGCGCACTTCATCCAATGTCGATTTAAATGACTCGATAAGGTGATGCGGAAGTTTGCGGATAAAGCCTACTGTATCGGAAAGTAAAAACGGAATGTCCTCAAGCACCATTTTACGAACCGTGGAGTCAACCGTTGCAAAAAGTTTGTTCTCTGCCTTAACCGTTGACTTTGACAGTAAATTCATCAAAGTTGACTTGCCAACATTTGTGTATCCTACTAATGAAACACGCACTATGTTTGTCCGAGACTTACGTTGGGTTTTGCGTTGTTTGTCAATTTTCTCAAGTTCATCTTTCAGCAACGATATTTCGTGCTTAATGACTCTTCGGTCGGTTTCTATCTCTTTCTCACCAGATCCCCCGCGAGTCCCAGTGCCTCCGCGTTGCCTTTCAAGGTGGGTCCAAAGCCGCGTAAGACGTGGTAGCAAGTATTGGTTCATTGCCAACTCCACCTGAGTGCGTGCTTGGGCGGTTTGTGCTCGCATTAAGAAAATATCCAGAATTAGTAAGCTTCGATCATAAACCCTGACTTTGTGATCTTCGCGACTGGCAGGATTAAATTCCTTTTCTATATTTCGTAATTGGGATGGACTTAGATCATCATCAAAAATGATTGTATTTGCATTCTTGCTAAAGACAAAACTTTTTATTTCCTCAAGTTTGCCTTTCCCCACAAAAGTTCTGATATCAGGATTAGGCAGCCGTTGACTAAACCTATCCAAGGTTATAATACCCGCGGTTTCAGCCAAAAAAGCCAATTCATCCAGGTGCTCCTGAGTCTCTTCGCTTTGCGTCTTATTCAAAATAAGGGCAACTAATACTGCCGAATTTTTTTTCTCCATCGTTTTCGATTCAAACTTACTTTATAATTGATGGTTCACTTCTCAGGTCGGTTACTTTTTTTTAGTTTTGCAGGATTTAATAAGAAAAATGCCTGCGTTTAGGGCTACTTTGATCTCTTAACTTAAACTTCTTTGGTAGAAATATCAAAGACTACCTTGTTGGCTAAATGAAAGTTGCAATTGTTCTAAATACATCCTGGAATATCTATAACTTCCGGATGAACTTTGTAAAAGCATTACTTGCAAAAGGTTACGAAGTACACACCATTGCTCCTCTAGACGATTACACACACCACTTGGTTGAAAATGGGTGCATTCATCACAGGATTACAATGGATAGCCGTGGTGCAAACCCAATCAAAGATTCCGCGCTCATTGTTGAACTTTATTCAATCTACAGGAAGGTAAGACCTGATATTATCTTACATTATACGGTTAAACCCAATGTTTACGGAACACTTGCAGCAAGTTTGCTTCGCATTCCTGTGATTAACAATGTCTGTGGATTGGGGACAGTGTTTTTAAAGAATAACTTGATCTCGAAGATTGCAATTCTACTTTACAAATTCGCATTCCGATTTCCTAAAAAAGTATTTTTTCAAAACCCCGAAGACCTTCAGCTATTCCTAAATAAAAAACTTGTACCGGCACATACTGCTGACTTACTTCCAGGTTCTGGAATTGACCTGGAAAAATTTAAGCCAATAGAATTTACTAGGAACAAATCTTTTACTTTTTTACTTATTTCAAGGTTAATCACGGACAAAGGGGTACTCGAGTACATTGAGGCCGTTAAAAAGCTTAAAGTACAGGGGCTGAATGCTCGATTTCAGATATTAGGAGCTAAAGATCCCAAACACAAGCGCGGAATAAAATCTAAGGTAATTGATGGATGGATTCAAGCAGGCACAATCGAGTACCTGGGAACAACCGATGATGTCCGACATTTTATCGGTAATGCCGACTGTATTGTTCTTCCATCTTACCGTGAAGGCACCCCACGCACTTTGCTTGAAGCCGCAAGCTCAAGCAAACCCATAATTGCCACAGACGTTCCCGGGTGCCATAATGTTGTTAATCACAATGTTAACGGTCTTTTATGCAAATTAAAAGATGTTGAGGATCTGGCAGATAAAATGAATGAAATGGCTAGCCTGGACGATGCTACGTTACAAAGATTTGGTGCCAATGGCCGTAAAAAAGTTGAGCAAGAATTTAATGAAACCCTTGTGATTAATAGGTATATCGAAACCCTCACTGCACTTAAGGTCACCGCCTAATAATTCTTACCTTTGCCGGCATGGAAATTAAATCGACCGGAATTGAAGGGCTCCTGGAAGTTTATCCAAAAATTTATCATGACGATCGAGGTCTGTTTTATGAAGTGTTCACCCCTGCCCTACAAGCGCAGTTGGGAATGGCTTTAACTTTTGTACAGGATAATTTTTCGTTTTCAAAAAAAATGTAGTTCGCGGTTTGCATTTACAACTGCCACCGCACGCTCAGGCAAAAATAATAAGTGTTGTGAAAGGCCGGGTATTGGATGTTGCCGTTGATCTGCGCAAAAGTTCTGCTACGTTTGGCAAAGCCTACAGTGTTATACTTGATGATGAAAAACACAATATGTTGGTAATCCCTGAGGGCTTCGCACATGGGTTTGCCACGCTTGCCGATTCCTATTTTTTTTATAAATGCTCAAATGGATATGATCCCAAATCAGAATCAGGTGTGATATGGAACGACCCAACTCTAAACATTAACTGGGGAATTAGTTCTCCAATTGTATCCCAAAAAGATTCAGAGCTTCCAACGCTGGAAGAGTTTTTAATAAATTCAGTAATTTCACTCAACGTCTAAAGCTATTATAGTGCGGTTATTAGTATCAAGATTGGTGTTGCTTTCTGTTGGGATTTTGTTCTCGTGTGCATCCTACAAACAAAACATAATGTTTAGACTTCCGGATGGCTTTAAACCAGATGTGATTACCAAAGAAGCCCTCAGCGTGGAAAAAAATTATATCGTGCAACATAACGATTATCTCAAACTTGAAGTTTATTCTAACAAGGGTGAAAAACTTATTGATCCCAATCCAGAGTTGAGTAACCTTTCTGCCAATCAGAATGTCAACAACAAAGAAGAACCAAATTATCTGGTAGATATAAATGGGTTAGTGAAATTTCCCATGATCGGAGAATTACAGCTAGAAGGGCTTACACTGCGTCAGGCTGAAGAAATCATTCAAAAGGAATACCAAAAATATTTTAAAGAACCTTTTGCGCTTCTTACCTATACAAATAAAAGAGTGATTGTGCTCGGTGCCCCGGGTGGGCAAGTTATTCCGCTTAACAACCAAAATATTAGTTTGGTGGAAGTCCTCGGAATGGCAAAAGGAGTTGACAACTTTGCAAAAGCACAAAATATTAGAGTCCTTAGAAAGGACAAGGTCTTTCTAATAGATTTAAGTACGATCGATGGGTACAAAGACGGTAACATGCTAATTGAATCTGGCGACATCGTATACATAGAACCTGTACGCAGGCCTGTGAGCGAGGCCTTTAGGGACTACGCAGGCATCGTTGGTCTTGCAGTGAGTGTCTATACTCTTATCATAGTGGCCAATAAATAATCAGCAACATCTCCGTGGAAACATTGTCCAAATTTAATAATTCTACTAGTAGTGGTCCTGAAGGAATCGATATCGAGAAATTAGGTATTGTCTTTCGCAAAAACCTGATCTGGGTAATCCTAATATTTATTACCACAAACGTTGCAGCCTACCTTACCATCAGATGGACTAAAGATCTGTATGAATCCGTTTCAGAGTTAAAACTTGATACCAAACAGAATGCCTCAGAACTAGGCATAAAAAGTATTGTTGAGGATCAGAACCTCAATAACATTGCAGGGGAGATTGAGCAAATAAAATCAAAACTCTTTTTTAATCGAGTAATAGATTCTCTGGATATAAAATTTAGTTACTATAGCATCGGGAAAGTTCTAAATGACGAAATGTATCTGCGAAGTCCATTTATCATAAAGTACTTCGTAATTGCCAACGCCCCGTACGATCAACCCATTTACTTCGATTTTATCGATGATAATTCATTTTCAATTCAGATTGGAAAAAACGGAACTGTCTTTAAAGGTATTCTGGGAGAAGAATTATCAAATGAATATTTTAAACTCCTTATAGAAGGTACGCGATTTAGGGAGGTCAAAGATGCAAATGAATATTTCTTCGTGATCAATAGCCGCAATGCGCTCCTTGACTATCTATCCATAAATACCTCCGTTGATCCGCTGAATTTTAACGCCAATACAATCCAGATATCATTTAAGGATTTTAATGCCTTAAAAGCACATGATGTTGTGAATAAAATTGATTCACTTTATCTTCTGTATAGCAACGAACAAAACAACTTGACCAATAAGCAGAAAATTGATTGGCTAAATAATGAATTGGACCAAGTAGAACTTAAGATGGGTGACTTTGAAAACTACTTTGAGAATTTTACTCTTCAAAATAAGAGCAGCAATGTAGATGACGATCTTCGGAAAACCATCTTTCTTATTAACCAAACAGATTCCCAACGATATGATTTTAATAAACGGATAGTTGAATTAAGCTCGTTAATGGACGAACTCGGCACAGGTTTCCAAATACAGGTATCCCAGCAAAAGTTTCTCCCTGATTATCTCAATAAAAAAATTGAGAATCTTCAAACGATGATACAAGACCAAAATAGATTAGGTCTTTCTTATAACGAAAACACGTTTGCATTTAAACGCAGCAACAATGAAATAAACAATCTTAAAAATCAAATATTCACACAGCTCGTTGACCTTAAAAAAGACTGGCTGAAAGCGTATACAGAATTAAATAAGAAGAAAGAAAACCTTGAAGCAAAATTTGCTTCTATGCCAGATAAGAACACCAAGTTTTCAAAAAATCAACGGTTTTATAAATTATATGAAGAGTTTTACCTCTCCATGATGAAGTCCAAAGCCGAATTTGAAATAGCCCAAGCGGGTAGTACGCCCGACTTTAAAATTCTTTCATCAGCAACATTGCCAACAGTACCAATATCACCAAAAAAAATGATGATCCTTGGTATTGGTGTGATCGCGGGGATTTCCTTGAACTTCTTCTTTATTGGATTTCTCTATTTGCTAAATAATAAAATTACAAGCATTCAGGAATTGGAGAAAGTTACTTCCTTACCGATTTTGGGGGTTATTCCAATAACCAATTATTTATCGTCTTCGCCTTTTCATGTTAGTGAAAATCCAAAATCTGTTTTGAGCGAAGCGGTGAGAACTTTGCGAACCAATCTTGACTTCTTTTTGGCTGGTGGACATAAAAAAATAATTGCCATCTCTTCCACAATCTCAGGCGAAGGGAAATCATTTCTAGCCTTAAACTTAGGAGGTGTATTGGCTCTTTCCAGGAAAAAAGTAGTACTTCTAGACCTTGATATGAGGAAGGCTAAGAATAATCTTCCATTTGAAATAAAAGATTCAAGTAAAGGCGTTAGCACTATACTAATTCAAAAAAATTCCTGGAGTGAATGCATCGTAAAAACCTCCCTTGAAAATTTTGATTATCTGCCCGCTGGCCCTCAACCGCCAAATCCATCCGAACTATTACTTGATGATGAGTTCCCAAATCTATTGAAGAAGTTGAAAGAACATTATGATTACATTGTTTTGGA
>JAENVX010000303.1 GCA_016650355.1 Bacteroidia bacterium
CTGTCGTAGTCAATACCCCATGGGTTGCTGAAGCCATGTGCTATTGCTTCAAATCTTTTTTTGGTTGGATGATAGCGCCACACCCCACCGTTAATGTCCACGCCTTCAGCATCAAGTAGGTCTTCAGGAAATGCCTCCCCTGGTTTATAAATTTTACCTTTCCCAATCGGTTTTCTGATTTTCGATGGAGTAGCAAAACCTTCCAACCCATACAGCCATCCATCAGGGCCCCAGTGGAAACTGTTTATGGTCTCATGCCGGTCGCGTATTCCCCAACCAGTTAGTAACACTTCAATATCATTCTTATCACCAACATCATCGCCATTTTGATCAGGAACGAAGAGAAGATTGGGTGGTGCGCCTAAAAAAAGTCCATCGAAACCAACAGCGATCGCGGAAGGAAATGGGATTCCCTCTAGAAAAACTTTACGACTATCTGCAACGCCATCATGGTCAGTATCTTCAAGGATCACAATTCTACTATCACCGAAATTCGAAAACCCACTGCCCCTGGATTCATAATCACGGTTCTCTGCTACCCATAAGCGCCCGCGGTCATCCCAACAAAAAGCAATGGGTTGTGTCACCATCGGTTCTCCCGCCCAGGCGTTGGCTTTGAATCCATCCATCATCGTCATGCTTTTAACAGCCTCTTCCGGACTTAGAAATTTAGCAGAACGACCTTCCTCTTGTGCAATGTTCCATAGCGAAGCGGTTGAATACATAGAATTACTTCCGATATAATCATTCCATAATTCAGTTAGCGCCACATCATTGAGTTCACCCGTATACGCAACGACCTCATGCCTGATGATTTCTGTTTCGCCTTCTTTTATATGCCAGTCGCCCATTTGGGCACGGACCGGGCCAATGCCCAACTGCCCATCTACTCTCCAGGGTTGAGGGAATCCCGCATTCTCAGGATGGTCGAAAATGGCGATATGTGCGAAGTCATCACGCCCCTCTACTTGAATGGCAACGTCCATCCACATGGCACGTTGCTTGTCAGCTTTATCGTTGCGCTGTCTCGCAGCATTAACAGCCTCTCCACGAATACCTTCTTTCCAGGGCATGCGCAAAAACAATCCACCATAATCAAACTCGCCAATGGTAATATCGGTTATCGCTTTTCCCTGCCACTCAAGCTCAAGAAAAAATTTTCCTTGCTTCTCCCGCATCTTCCATAATTGCGTCTCCTGAAGAATGGGCTTGCCATCATTATCCAACAAATCATAAACTGTTTTCCAGGAAACCTCCGTTCCTTCAGACACCAACACTTCAGACGATACTTTTCTCCAATACTCAGCTTCGGGATGGTGAAAGAAATCACGGCCAATGCTTTTTTGCGTTTCGGGAAATTTATCTTTTTGGTAAAAGTATTTGTGCACGGTGTCCATTGGAGCACCTTCGCCATTCACCCGCGTAAATCCCCAATACAATCCAGTTTGATGTTTGTGATGACCGGGGCTGTATTCTGTGAGTTGTCCGTTTCCATCTGGTGAGGAAATAGGGTGCAGATATGGCCGAAAATTTGGTTTAGCATTTTGTGTGACCAGAACTTCCGAACTGCCTTTTCGGAAAACCGAAATGGTGCTTGCTTCTGCATCTTCTAGAATAGTGAGAACAACAAATGCATCGCTAGCGGATTCATTTTGCTTGGATGGGTTACAACCTGTTAAAAATGACAATAAGATGAAGCACAAGATGGATATGGATGCTGAATAATATTTCATCTAAATATGATTTAGAATTTTAAGTTATGAATTTTTTTTACGTGGAGCTAAGCTCACTCCGGTTTGTCTGTCAAAAATCCACCCACCATAGCCAGTTGCGTTAAAAATTTATCCATTATCACCGACCGGATCGCCAAGTGAGTATCCTATTGCTCTTAGGAAATTGCTCTAAAGATAGTGATCCCTTTCCACGATGCTCGTCCAAGACATTTCTCAACAGTTGCACCATTCACAGCATCTTCTAATAATCCAGCATCCACCGGTGCATGTTTATTCCTATTCATACCGTTTCGTATCAGGATGAAACGTTTGCCAGCTGTGCCAAAATTCCTGGTAGGCTTTCACTCTTTTCAGCTGTGCAGATGGTGTTGTGAGATCACGCCCTGAAAAATCGAACGACTTGTGATCTGCAAAAATAGTATCGTTGCGGATTGAGAATTTCGTAGAATCGGATGCTCGTTCAAAAGCTGTAAAACTCTGATCATCTTTCGAGATTGCAATAACAATTGGTTTTCCGCCCAGGTTGTCATTGATAACCCGTTGTTCCTTCAGTTGAATCCAATCGTAGGCTTTGCTTTCGCCTGCTAAGTCGATACCTATCACCCACGACTTATCTTTCCACGAAAGACTATCCGTGCGCGTGAGTTTACCCTTGCTCTTGCCACGTTCAAATTTCCCCAGCGTATCATAGTTTGTAATGATATCTTCATCCAACTGCATGACACTGGCATTCGGATACAGCTCAAACAACTTATCAAGTCTTACCTGAATGGATTCTATTTCCGGCAGCACTTCTCCCTTTAGTGGCCCAGTCACTGCTTCGCCCGTTGCCTGCCTCCACCAACTTTTTGTGGTGGCGTCTTCAAACATTGCGTTGAAGTGATCCATTCCTACAAGTCGAAAATTTTCAGTCTTACCTTTTACAACGGGATCAAAGACGCGTCCTGTCCGGCAAACACTGCAGTACGTTATCATCAATGGCTTTCCACCGACAGTATCACGCACCTGATGATGATAGACGATAAACCGAAGAGGGTAGGCCTTCACCTCCCCATTGTATTCAACGCCAACCACCATAGTACTGTCTTGCATTAGATTTCCTGTCTTTGGTTTTAGAATAAGATATTCAGGTTGCTTAAACATTGCATCTGCCGACATCTCAAAGTTGAAAACATAAATAGCTGCAATTGGAAAAAGCAAAGTAACAAAGGGTATCCATTTGTATTTGCTTGTTTGAAAAGTGTTAGTTGCCCCAATGGCAATTAGTAATCCGAAAAATATCCGAAAGTACCACCGATACATGTTTAGGAAATAGGCGAGATCAAGACTGTTCATCCGCTGACTGCCCGGCATGGGCATGATGAAGTAGACATTTAGTATTTCAAATAAGGCAAGGCCAACAACACCAATGTAAAAGACTTTTTTCATGACTCGTGGTATAATTTACAAGGTAACTTTTTTACAATTCTTACATATCAATAATGCATTTTACTCTTACTCATTTATACAAATCAAAATTGATGTAACCCTCTTCAGCACGTCTTGGTCCACGATCAATGTATATTTGACGATCTTGTGGCGCCCATGTAGCTAATCCATCCACATATCGGTTAAACATGCAAAACGCGGCAGCTATTAATACCGTATCATGAATTTCCCGATCGGAAGCGCCCAGCGATTTTGCTTTTTCAATTTGCGATGGGGTTACATTCTTTCCTCCCTTTTGCACACTGGCCGCAATAGCAAGCAAGGATTTTAGTTTTTCGGAAATAGAAGTTGATTGATAATCTTTTTTCACATTATCAATGAAGGCCATATCGCATTGCAAGTAGTGTTGTGCAAGACCTCCATGCGCATTCTGACAAAAGAAGCAATCGTTCAATGAAGAAACATAGGTGGCGATTAATTCTCGTTCTCCGCGCGTGAGAGAGTTTTCACTTCTAAGCAACGCTTCCGCTAATTCGTTAAGCGACTTTGCGGTCTCTGGGCGGAAGGCCATTGGGCCTCGTATGCCTGGTAATTCTTCGGGTAAGTTTATGTGTGCCATGGAGTAGTATTTAGATGTG
Organism: Bacteroidia bacterium; assembly: GCA_016650355.1. Lineage (GTDB taxonomy): Bacteria > Bacteroidota > Bacteroidia > Cytophagales > Cyclobacteriaceae > ELB16-189. The sequence goes on from JAENVX010000303.1 coordinate 3,800, forward strand.
AGATTTGAGCAGTGAGAGAATTAGGATTCGTTAATTAGTTATATTGATAAAGTAAATTTGCTTTGCAATGAGACTTGTTATTTGTGTGATTTTCCTCATATATCATGTCTCAACACTCAAATCTTAACTGGTAAAGCATATCCTATTGTTCCCATCCGTTCACCCATCACTTCATATTCTTTAGGATGAGTAGGAGTAAGGCTTGCGAGCCCATCTACATATCGATTGAACATACTGAACGTTGCTGCGATTAATACAGTGTCATGGATGTCGCGATCGTTAGCTCCATTGTTGCGGCCTTGCTCTACATCTTCAGGTAAAACTGCTTTTCCGTTTTGTTGCACTTTGCCTGCAATGTTGAGCAAGGCTTTTAATTTAGCACTGATGGGCGCAGACTGATAGTTATCAAGTACAATGTCTACCACTTGCTTTTTATCTTTAAATAAATAGCGTGCTGCCGCTGCGTGGCTGCTCATGCAGAACATGCATTCATTTCGTGACGAAACATACGCTGCAATTAATTCGCGCTCGGCTTCGCTGAGGGGTGACTCTCCACGCAATAGCACTTGTGCCAACGCGTAAAGATGTTGCCCTGTTTCGGGGCGAAACATCACCAGGCTACGAATGCCAGGAAGCCCTTCTTGTACTGAAATGTGCGCCATAGCCTTAGCGGGTTATATTTTTTGAAAACGTGAGAATAAGAAACCCTAATAGGAACACCATTGAAAACGTAAACAACGAATTGCCATATCCACCAAGAGTAGTGACCAATGCACCAACAAAGAATACGGCTGCCGCAGTTACGAACCGCCCAATGTTAAAACAAAAACCAGTAGCTGTAGCGCGAATGGCCACCGGGAATAGCTGGGGAATATAAACGGATAACAATCCCTGACTGATGCCGAACATAAACGAGAGCATCGCTATTTCTATAAGCGTAATAGTAGTGAACACTGTATTTAATCTGAATAACAGAAATGATAAAGTGAAACACCCGGCAAAACATACTTGCATGGCCCTTCGCGTGCCAAGTGCATTTGCTACCCATCCGGAGACGAAACCTCCGGAGAGTCCACCTGCACCAAGCAGCATCATACTTAAGCTTCTTTCACGCTGGCCATCCGAACCGTGAAGCAAGCTTTGCACCCATGTAGGTATCCATGAAAAAATAGCCCACAAGCCAATGAGCATACAGCCAAATATGATAGCGCCATTTATTAAATCAGTTTTGTGTTCCTTGATTTTAATTTTATTGTCTCCTGTTATCATCCGAGATGTTTTCCATTTTTCAGATTCGCGTAAGGCCAGAAAGGATAGGAGGCCAACCATTATTGGCAGAAAGCCCAACATAAAACCTTGTCGCCAACTGGATACAAAATAATTCACAGCACCCGATGAGAAAATTCCAATCGGAAAACCGATGGAAAGAAAGCCTATGAAGATAGCCCTTGTTTTTTCTGGCCATATCTCCGATAACAATGTAGTGTTAATTACCAACACACCACCAACACCAAAGCCACAGAAGAATTGAAAGACAAGGATCATTTCCCACGAGGAAGAAAATCCTTTAAGCATGGTGAATAATCCATACATACTAACAGCCAATGCCAGTGATCGCGCGCGACCTATCCTGTCACCAATCATTCCCCACACGAGACCTCCAAGAGCCCAGCCAATAAAATAAAGGCCGTTGATGTAAGCACTTACTTCATTTAATCGATTCTGATCCACTTCGCCAAGTAAATCATTCACAACAACCGGAAGATAAACTGACATCAAGGTTGATGCTGCGCCACCGAGTATGTTGCCTAGTAAACAAATGACAAACATCAACCAGAGGTAAGCACTGATTTTCTCAGTGCTTACCACAGTTGAAGCTATTCTAACTTCCGACATAGCCATCAGTTAAGCAATTGATCAAATACGATTGACACATAATACACAGCTCCGATCGAAGGTGAGCCATATGCCTGATATACCTGATTGTTAAATACGTTGTTGGCACCCACCTTCACAATTGATTTTAATGATTGCACTTTATAGCTAACCTGCGCATCAACTATTGAGTAAGCTTCAATTGTTCCTGGTCGTAATTGGTTGAACGTACTTGTCCATTCAAATTCATCCTGCCAACGCCAGGCCACGTTGAATCCTATTTTCTTTGTCACAGAACTATTACCAAACATAACAGTCGTTCTATACTTCGGTGTATTGAAAGCCGGGATATCATTAGGGTTCGCATTTTGCAAATCAAATAATGCTAACGTGCCATTTGCAGCAATGGTATAATTTTTCGGAAGCAGGTAAGTAAGTCCTAGCGTAGCACCTTGTGAGGTTACTCGGTCACTTGCATTAGTGTATAGTTGATAAAGACGGCTGTTGCCGGTTAATAAATCCATCGCTGCCTGTGGATTGATTTTACCATCGCTACCCAACACAGGGCTATTTGGTTGCATCACCACCTGGTTGAGTATAAAATCATTGTAACTGCTGAAGTAATAGTTGACATCAATGAGCAGTTTGTTTGCGAGTAATCCTTTGTATCCAACCTCAAAAGTCTTAACCTGCTCAGGTTTGATATAATCCACATCGGATACCACTAACAAATCTTTAGTTTGGTCAATAGCGACTGGGGGAGGTGCCCCACCAGCCACAGCCGCGCCAAACGCACCAAAGAACGGGCCTAAGGAAGTGGACGTAAATGAATTTTCGTATACGTTCATTCCCTCACTGTTATCGGGTACACCACCTAAGATGGTAATAACTCCGGCATTGAGTTTTATATATTGATCGCTAGGTGTTGGATTACGGAAGCCTGTTTGAAACGATGTTCTGAAATTGTGGTTCTTAGCTACCGTATATACAGCAGATGCTCTTGGAGTCATGCGGCCATCAAAGTTTTGGTTTTTGTCATATCTCGCTGATGCGGTAAGCTTAAGATTGTCACTTAATAACTTTTTAGAAACCTGTGCGAATGCACCGCCCTCTTTAATTGTGATCTTGTTGTTAAGATCATCAAATAGAGTTCCGTTGGTGAACATGTCATACATCCTGAAATTTCCACCTACCAGTACTTCTAAAACTTTTATCTGATTACTGAAGTCATACTGTCCTTCTGCGTGATACAATTTGCTTTGGCTAAGTATGCCGGCACCGTTCAATCCGGTTGTGGCTATTAGCCTATCCTTTTGATCATTAAATTCTGTCGAACCTGGTAAAAATCTTCCCTGATCGGCAAACCCTCTGGCGGCAGTGTGATTCGCAGCACTTACACCACTAATCGTTCCATTGTAAGCGGCTGCATAACGGGTGAACCACATACCATCGGCCTGACTTTCGCTAACGATGTTTCCACTTAAGTCGCGCACCCATGTTTTATTTATCAACTGACCTAATCCTTTACCATTGTAGGAATGATTTGAATCTTCAAAAGTGCCATATGCCCTGATAAAATAGTTACTACCCTTAAGTTCAACTTTATGCTGCTGCAAATTAAAATCATTTAACTGGAAACGATTACTTCCTGTATAAGCAGCCCTTCCCTGGTTGTAATTATATTGATAGACCAATTCCATGTTTTCACCAATGCGATAGTGCAAGGCCGTATTTAACTTTAAACTATAGACATTGTAATCCATCAAATCCCTTTCCTCATATCCCGTGCGAGACACACGACCCACCCCTGGTAATGTACGTGCTTCATCATCACCATAGATATTTAAGGCATTGCGCGCAGGATTATTATCACCCCGTTGATCTACGGGCGTTCCAGGATCGACATCGGTGTAATTCGTAGCATACCAATCAAGTCCACTAAAATAAGATGCGTTTATTTTGAAGGCAAATTTATCATTGAATGCTTTTGCATAACGAACCGCAAAATCACTCAGTGGAGTTGGGTTTGCGTATTGTTCATCAATGTGGTTGACACCCACCTTTACTTGTGCGCTCAATCCTTGGTATTGAAATGGATTTTTTGATCGCATCATCAGCACACCATTAAAAGCAACAGGTCCGTAAAGAGCGGAGGCCGATCCAGGAATTAATTCTACGCTTTCAACATCCAGATCAGAAGCACCAAACATATTCCCCACGGCAAATCCTAACCCTGGTGTTTGGTTATCCACGCCATCAACCAACTGCAAAAAACGCGAATTGCCTGTGCTATTAAATCCACGGGTATTGATTTGCTTAAATGTTAAACTACTGGTCACCATTTCTACAGCCTTCATATTTTGTAACCCTTCATAAAAATTTATCGAAGGCGTTTCGCGAATGGCTTTCGAATCCAGTTTTTCAATGCTCACCGGAGATTGCAAAATATTTTCTTCCACACGAGATGCGGTAAATACCATTTCATCCATTAACTCACTTTTTGGATTAAGGCTGATGGAAAGCGGCTGATTTGAGTTGGCTACTTCTATCTCCTGCTTTTGAAATCCAATGACGGAAACAACAAGAGTGAAGGGAGGAGTTGTAGACACATTCAACGTAAATTCTCCCTTGACATTAGTGGTAGTGCCAGTCAGTTTTCCTTTAACAGTAATGTTGGCACCTATCAAAGGCTCTTTAGCATCGGAGCTTAGAACAGTTCCGGTTATAGATGTACTTTGCGAAAATGACTTATAGCAAAGTAGAACTAGTGTAAGAAGTAAAAGTTTTTTCATAATAAATGGTTAGTATTTTGTGTTAGTGTTTTTTTAAATGATCGTAGCCTTGTGGCAACCGATTGTATCCAACGGCAATGCGCTCGGCAAGGCCTTTGTAAAAGTTAGGATCGGTAGGAGCTACTGTTGACAATCCGTCCACATATCGGTTATACAAACAGAATAAGGCTGCGATGAGAACGGTGTCATGTATTTCCAAATCTGTAGCACCAGCAGCTTTTGCTTTTTCAACGGATTCGGTGGTGACGGCCTTTCCACTTTTTTGAACGTGTGCAGCAATGGTGAGCAATGCCTTCATCTTAGCGCTTACGGGCGCGCTCGATAGATCTTTTTTTATTTGCTCGGTAGTCTCGCATTCGCCAAGCAATAAATCAGCAGCTGCTGTATGTGCGGTACTACAAAAACGACATTCATTGCGATGCGATACTATTGTGGCAATGAGCTCTCGCTCCCCAGGTGATAAGGTAGAAGGACCGCGCAAGAGTGTTTGGGTTAACGCACGTATCGGCTCTGCAGTGTCTTTTCGATATTCAAGCAAGCCAGTAATTCCTGGTAAATGCTCTTCAAGTGGTATGTATGGCATAGTTAATTTTTTTTCTACTGAAGAATGGAAACAAGGCCGCTAAACTTAAACCCAAAAAAGAATAGCGGCCAGTTCCCCTCGTCTAAAACAATTCAAATTGAAACTCACTAAAACTCAAACTGTTTATTATCCCTAAAA
>JAENVX010000304.1 GCA_016650355.1 Bacteroidia bacterium
ATGCTGTACAAATACGGCTTGATTAAGTGGGATAAATGATTTAGTTAAACTAATCAATGTGATCGAGAGAGATTGAAAAGTTTTCCGCAGGTCTTCAATGCTACTTATGTGCTCAACATGTTGCAACTCTTTTTCAAGATTCCCACTATGTTTCATCCATTCATTATGAGTCTCTCCTTTGAATAAAGTCATATTTATTTTTGATAGCGAATTCTTAATAGCTATAGCAGCTTTTTGCGATTTTGTAAAATCATCCGTTGTTAGTGCGTTCTTCAATTCAAAGTAACTATCGTACAACGGTTTTAGTGCCGCTTTTGCCTGTTGGTCTATCGTTGTTTTTGCTCCAGCATTTGTTGAGACTGAGGGCTCCATTGCACCATGATTATGCCCCGTCATCACTGCACCCCCCCCTGGACTCATCATGCTCGGCTTGCCAGCTAGCTGTGCTGCTGCATCAACTGTAAATGTTCCATTCGTTACTATTTCCTGTCCGACAATTAATCCTTCTTTGATTACATAGGAGTCACCAAGGGATGGTCCGAGTGTAACTTCCTTCATTCGGAAGCTTACTCCTGTTTCATCGGTACTTTTTAAATATATCACGGACCTTGTTCCAGTCCACATCACCGCAGTTTTAGGGACAATAATTTCTGTTCCTTTTCGCTGATCACTTTTAACAATTGCTGAGGCAAACATTTCAGGTTTCAATCGCATGCCGGGATTAACCATTTCAACACGCGCAGTAGCAACTCGTGTGGCGGGATCAATAATAGGATCGATGAAGGATATTCTTTTTTTAAAAGTTTCTCCTGGCAAGGATTGAACAGTAAACTCAATTTCACTGTTTTTTTTGACCCACTGAATATCACTTTCGTACACATCAAATAATACCCACACACTAGATAAGTCAACTACATCGTAGAGGGGTGCACCTCGCATTACGTAATCGCCAACACTTACACGCCTCTCTGTCACTATTCCCGATACATCGGCCAGTAGTGGAAATCTTTCTTGTGACTTTCCTGACGTGATCATGGCATCAATTTGTTTATCCGTCAATCGCCAGTTTTTCAATTTCTCGCGAGCCGCTAAATACAATTCTGGTTGCGTGCTCTTTATTTTATTGGTTTCAAAAAGTTCTTGTTGTGCTGTTACCAGATCAGGGGAATAAATCTGTGCAATGGTTTGACCTTTTTGAACATACTCACCTGTGAAATTTACAAGCAATTGTTCAATCCTTCCAGGGATGTGTGCTGCTTGAGAAGATTTTTTACGTTCATCTGCCTGCACCTTTCCATTTAACCTTATTTCTTTTATTGAGTTACCAGATCCTACTATCGTGGTTTGGATATTAGCTAATTGCATAGCCGTTTCGCTCATTCTTAAATCAAGTGGATCGCCACCTGCATTATCATTACCAATTGGAATTAATGCCATCCCGCAAATAGGACAACTACCAGGCTCGCTTTGTCGGATTTGTGGATGCATTGAACAAGTCCACACTTCATCTGATGTGACAATGTGATTATTTTCTGATGTAATGATTGGCTCTTCTGTGGACGAAAAGACAACCCATCCGATCAACAAACCTACAATCAGCATGCCTAACGGAATCAGATATTTTCTATAGTTTTTACCTTGCTTTTCCATTTGCCTTGTTTTATATTTCTTATCAAATTATTTTATCGTCTCATCGACTCATCATCACATTCTATTTCTTCTTGCTTGTTGCTATTATTTTATTCAACACCTTTTGAATTGATTCTAAGTCTGTTAGTAAAGATTCCTTCGAAAGGATAAGACTCGATGTGTTTACAAAGTTCTAAACAATACTTTGTCTCCCTCGCTAAAGCTTCGGAAAAAGTAATAATCTTTAATGCAAAATCGAATGTCAGCTTGAGTATCAAGTTTTCTTTCTGTTCCATCTTCTTATCAATCTATTATCGCATCAACAAATTAGCAAATCGCCTCATCAATGCGCTACCAAGTAATCAAGCTTCGCAATTGCCAAATGATATTCTTTAATTGCAGTGACCTCCATCATTTGATATTTCAATAACATTTGTTGCACAGTAAGAATTTCTTCAAAATCTGATTCGTCATTACTGTAAGCAGATAGCAGCAAATTGACGATTTGTTTGGTTCGTTCCACCTGCTTGTGATACAAGGTCAATTGCTTACGATTACTTTCCACTTCAAAAATTGACATCTCATATTCGGCAATTAAATTATTTTCCACTTCTTTCTGCAGCTCTGTAAATGAAGTTTGCATCAATTGCGTTTCCTTGATAGCTGCCTTATACTTAGTTCGGTATATCGGCAGTGAAACAGAAAACATTGCCATATATGCATCCTTGCCATTGTCTGAAAAGCTTATTTCAGGACGCTTTTGAGTGATAATGTATTCAAATCCTACTCCAAACTTGGGCATGCTTTGCTTAACAGCTACACGTTCCAAAGCTTCCGATGCCATGACTTTCTTTCGCAATGCTTCCAGACGAGGATTGTTGATAAGACTGTCCTTGTTTATAGTTGGCTCAACAATTTCAAGCGGGCTAATCACTTCCACTTCGTCCGTTTCATCACGGTTCAATAATTTATTGAAGGTAGTAATCAATGGTTTTTTCTTTTCTCTCAGGATACTTACCTCAGTATTGATTTCATTAGTCATGATATCAACACGTAGCGCATCGCTTAACTTCCCTTTTCCATTTCTGAATTTTGAAGTAGCCAGTGACTTGAAGGTTTCCAAAAGTTTGAGATTTTCTTCATTTAGTCTGATGGCCTGATCCAGTTCATAAATTGGGTAGTAGGCATCCTTTACCTTGAGTATGAGTTCATTCCTCTCACTTTTATAGGACTCGAACATGGCTTCAGCATTCAATGCGGCAACGTTCTTTTGTTCCCCCAATGTTCCAAACCAGGGAAACATTTGTTCAAGTGTGAACCTTGCCATTTGCTGACCTGTTCGCGTTTCCACCATTTGTCCAAATGAGGACACCCTAAAGTTGGGGTCCTCCAATGAACTCACCTGTGGAATTTTTTGAAGAGAGGCTTCAAATTCTGCATAGCTGGCCTTTAGCCCTGGATTGTTTCGAACAGCAAACTCCAAATAATCATTTAGTTTAGACTGTCCAAAG
>JAENVX010000305.1 GCA_016650355.1 Bacteroidia bacterium
AAAGTTAAACTTCTTTCAGGTGGTGAAAGAACACGACTAGCGATGCTCAAGCTTCTATTACAACCAGTTAATCTTCTTATTCTGGATGAGCCAACAAACCATCTGGATATTAAAACAAAAGATATTTTGAAAGATGCACTCAAAGCATTTGACGGTACATTGATCCTAGTCTCACACGATCGCGATTTTCTGGATGGCCTTGCCACAAAGGTTTTTGAATTCGGTAACAAAAGAATCAAGGAGCACTTTGAAGACATCAACGGATTTCTGCGAAATAAAAAACTCGAAAATCTTCGGGAGATTGAGCGGACTGTGGCTAAATAATAGTTACAGATTCAAGATCTTTAGCATTCATGTTTGGGCATTGAATTACTTATTCATCAAACATTATAATGATCCTCCTGCCACAGGCGGGTGCCGCCCTTAATGCCATCTATGTTTGACACCAATGAAATATTATCATCCGTTTTGAAGCTGATTTTTTTTGCATTGCCTCCGCTGATATACAACTGATCGTAGTTGAAAACGGTTTTTAAGATTTCTATTACTTTTTTCATGCGTTTATTCCATCGCTCGATGCCTACTACCTCCAATGCTTTTTTTCCGATGTAATCATCATAGTCTCTCCCCTTAGATATGGGATGGTGAGCAACCTCTAAGTGAGGTAATAGGATGCCATCCATCAAAAGTGCGGTGCCAAATCCCGTGCCCAATGTGACTACCATTTCCAGGCCCTTGCCCTTTGCAATACCCAAGCCCTGCATATCGGCATCATTAATTACCCGCACAGGCTGCTTTAATACTTTAGAGAGTTCTTTCTTCAAGTTAAATCCCTTCCATTCCTCTGTACCCAGGTTGACAGCAGTATACACTACACCTCTCTTGACGTAGCCAGGGAAACCAACAGACACTTTAGTATAGTCTTTGAAATCTTTTGTGAGTTCTAAAATTACCTTGATAGTATCATTTGGGTTGGCATTTATTGGTGTCTGTGCTCTCACGTAATCCATTAACAAAGTTGCCTCCATATCTAAAAGAGTAGCCTTAATACGTGAGCCACCTATATCAATGGCAAGAATTTTTTCTGAAGGATCAATACTGTTCATCAGGGATAAAAGAACTGCAAATAAATCACTTAATCAAGGGTACCGTCAAAATCAAAAATAGGGTAATTAGAAATAGGATGATTCAACGGGGTGGTTTCTAAGAAAAAAAACCGGGCTGGAAGTATGTGGTTTTGGAGCAGCGGTCTTTTAATTTTTCAGATTAGTGTATCTTTTTGTAACTGGTGCGTTTTAGTTTTAAACATAAAGCTACTTCTATGAAAATAACATCGGCATTCTTGTCTTTTCTTGTCCTTCTGTTAATACAGGCATGTGACAACGCGAATATTAGTCCAACTAGTCGCACCAAAACTTCGGGAAATATTGAAACGTTTGCAGGCCAGGGGCCATTAAAAAATGGATTTACTGGCGATGGAGATCTGGCAACATCTGCTATGCTCAGTTATGTAACAGCTGTTGCAACTGATCATTTAAACAATGTATATGTCACCGATGGCGCCTCCAATGTGGTTAGAAAGATAAATGCCGTTGATGGAAAAATATCCACTATTGCAGGCACATTCCTGGGTTATAACGTGGTAGATCCTACCCCCTATGCTGGAGACGGTGGTCCCGCTACTCAGGCACATCTTAACATCCCTTGGTCCATTGCAGTCGATGGTTCTGATAACTTATCGATAGTAGATATCGGTAACAATGTAGTCCGGCAAATCTCCTCAGCAACGGGTTTTATTTCAACCATTGCTGGGAAAGCAAATTCACAAAGCTATGATGGTGATGGCAATCTGGCAACACTTGCTTCATTCAACAACCTTTATAATGTAGCTGCCGATGCTGCTGGTAACATCTATGTGGTTGATTCGCAGAATAATACAGTTCGCATGATTACAAAGTCAACAGGCAAGATAAGTACCATTGCAGGTCTTGGGCCAAACCGTCCTGGCTACACAGGTGATAATGGACCGGCTGTAGCGGCAACCCTGAATGCCCCTATGGCTATTGCTGTTGATGCTAACAGTAATATTTATATTGCCGACAACCTCAACAATGTAATTCGCAAAATATCAGTCGGAGTAATTACAACCATTGCAGGTACAGGAGCAAAAGGCTATACAGGAGATGGTGGACCTGCAACTGCAGCAACTTTCTTTGCTGTGCGGGGAATTGCTGTTGATAACCAGGGCAATATTTTCATCGCGGACTCTGGGAACAATGTCATTCGAAAAATAACAGCTTCTTCAGGAAAGATTTCTACGATAGCAGGCACCGGTGCTCCAGGTTATGAAGGTGATGGCGCTTCTGCATTAGCGGCAAAACTTTCGAGCCCGTTTGGCATTGCAGTGGATAGTGCTGGAAATGTTTATATCGCTGATTCACAGAACAGCGCTGTTCGGGTAGTATGGAAATAAAACGCTAAGACTATTGAGGACTAACCTCTGATTTGATCAGAGGTCACTTCCTAACCAAATGCAACAATGAAAGACTAATAACAATGAACGTTTTGTCCCTAGTTATTTTCCTTCAATGTCGATAAGAAACTTACTAAATCTCTAATCTCCTTTTTAGTTAACAGATATCGCATGGGTGGCATACTCGATGTCCCGTAGGTTCTCTTTACAATGCTTTCATGTGCTATCAACGTATCTGGCTTGTCGCCAATTTTCAAAAGAAGTCCCTTTTTGTTTTCTTGTTGCAGAATGCCATTTAAGGTTTTTCCATTTGTAAGTTCGAGTGAAACTGTTCCAAATCCAGCGGCTATTCGTGCACTGGGATCAATTAATGATTCCAGAATCTGTTCACGTGTTAATCTTTCAGCAACTCCATTTAGCCGAGGCCCAGCATTTCCGCCATAGTCACCAATCGCATGACACCGGACACATTGAGCAGCCTGGTTGCTATAAAAAATCCGGGCGCCACGATTTACATCGCCACCCAGTAAACTTCCTTTGTAAGCAGACATCAATGAATCCGGAGCCAGTTTCTTATTAATTTCTTTATAACGAGAGATGAGTTGTAGTGAATGCGTACTGTCTATTGCTTCCGCTAACTCAAGATACGTCTCAGGCGGTAGCTTGCCGTTCTCCATTTTTACAAGAAGTCCTTCCAGTACAGGTTGAGAATTTGCAAGTGGCAAATTCCCAAGCGTTGTAATAGCAGCTTGCTTTTCCTCAATGGTTCTGGTGTTAATCACATCAGTAAGTAAAGTAACCATGAGTTCTTTCGAGATATCCATCTTTTGTAAGAGATCAAGTGCCGTTACCCGTACACTTTTTTCTTTATCAGACAATGCCTGTTTAATGGCGTCTCCTATTTGCTTGTCATTGATACTTGCAAGTGCTTTCAACGCTTCGGCTCGTACTTCGGGCTGTGAATCAGTTTTAAGTCGTGCGAAAAGTTGAGGCGATGCTTTTGAAATTCTAAGTTTGCCAATCGCTTTAATCGCCCCAATCCGAATTGAAGATTCTTTATTTGCGGACAATTGAATCAGCACATCCGAAGATTTGCTGATTACAACAGATGGATCTCTGGTAACTATTCCTCTAAAGCGGCCGTCCACCCTATCCAAAACTGATGGCTTTGCCCATGTGCTCAGAGCTGCCATCACCTCAACACGCATCGTAACCGGACTGCCTGTATTATTTGCATAGTTTATTAGGTTCTCCATTGATTTCTCAGTTCCTACTCTAAGGTTTGCACTGATGGCACGTCTTACCAAAGCTTCATTGGTAAAGCGGTGATCATTGAGTACTTCACCTAAAGCAGGTAATGCTTGTTCAATAGATAAATCATCATTGATGCCCCGAGCTGCTTCGGTTATTACAAATTCATCTTGATCTTTTAAGAAGTTTGCAATACTTGGATCGCTCATTCGCCTTAAGGCTACCACTGCTGCAATTCTAACTGCACGCGAGGGGTCATTAGATAAAGCTGCTACTCCTTCTGCCTTACCGATTCGTGCCAATGCCAAACTCCCCGCGTGCCTGATAAATGCGTCCTCTTCATTATTTGCTCTAAGCAATTCAATAATAGGGTTAATGGCAGGTTCATATGCAATTCTACCCAACGCTTCTGCGGCAAAAAATCGTGCCCGACTGTGCTCATCTTTTAGCAACGGAATTAACGCTTCACCAGCTTTCTTGTAACGAACGTCCCCTATCCACTTTGCGGCCTGAGCTCTGATTTCAGGATCGCTGTCGTTTAATAATGGTACCAATATTTTTGCATGCTTGATTTCTTGGCGTGCAAATTGGCTTATGCCCCAGATAGAATTCACTCTGGCTAGTTGATTCTCTGTTTGATTTATGTTTTCCTGAAAAACAGCAATGCCTTTTTCACCTCTTGTTGCTAATTCAAATTGCGCTTTCTGTCTTACCCTCATGTCTGGGTACTTCAGTAGATCACCTAATTTGTTTTCCTCATACTTACTTAAATCTTCTTTTAATAAAGTCTGAGTTTGTTTACGTGCATCCGACACACCTGCAGCAACATCAAGCTTCCAGATTCGTCCATAGTCTTTGGTATCCCACCCATCAATCCAATCTCCCATGTACATCGCTCCATCCGGACCAAAGTCAATGCCTGTCGCAAGAACTCCACCTAATATCTGTTTGTGTTCACCTAATTCAAATGTTGCTCCTTTTGGATTTAACTTAAAAGAATGAATGCCCGAACGTGATGGATTGCCAACAAATTCCACAACAAAAAAAGTATTGTTCCATTCTTCACTCAGTGCGGTACCCGGATTATATAGCATGCCTGTAGGACCATTTACAAAATTCTTGATGGCGGGTGTTATATAGGCTGGTTGGCCCTCCCATCTTGGCACGTACATCTTTTCATCCATCCAAACTTTGTAGGTATTGTTATCCGGGTCTCTGTATTTTCCAAACTGCCAGTTTGTGCGCCAGCCAGTATCTGAACCATTCACGATATAAACTATTCGCTCACTTTCGCCCTTATGATCGCCATCATTGTCTTCGCTGATCAGATTTCCATATTCATCAAACACAAATTCATGGGTGTTTCTGTTACCATAGGCAAACACTTCAAAGTCACTCCCATCAGGATTTGCACGCACAATTACACCGCTGTTAGGATGCTCCCATTTCTGACCATCAGGACCAATACCACTAAATCCAATGTCTCCGATCTGCCAATAGATTTTACCTTCAGGCCCTACTTCAATGCCTGACATTCCGTGGCCACTGAATCCAACGTGGATGCCATAGCCGTGTGAGATAGATGTTTTTTCGTCAATCAATCCGTCACCGTTGGTATCTTTTAATCGCCACATGTCAGGGCCAATGTCTACAAATAGATCATCGCCATGTTTTAGGATGCCCCCGGCAGCATCGGTAACTTCATCGTGGAAATCCTCTATCATCAATTGAGAAAGATCGGCAACTCCATCACCATCCGTATCCTCAAGCCTACAGACATGCTCCTTTTCAATGGTCATGTCTCTCCAATCATGCGAACCATCCTTGTTAACATCCGTCAACCACGCATTCTTCTTACTATTTTCTGGAGATAAAATTTTATGCAGAAATGCTCGTTTTTCTTCAATTGACTTTAATTGGATTGATTCAATTTCCCAGTCCTGATGACCACGAATATCAAATTCAGAATTCTTTTGCCGATTCGTACGTGTGTAATATAGTTTGCCCGCATCATCAATATCTATGGACACTGGGTCTGCTACAAGAGAATCTATTCCCCAAAGACTGAGTGTTAGCCCTTCTGCTAGCTGAGGTGTAACTGTTGCTTCAATTGCCTTTGCAAGCTGCTGGGCTTTTTCAGGTGTTATACTTTTGATCCTCTTATCAATTGGCCCTTCTCCTTGATTACATCCGATTAATAACGCCAAAGCAATTAGCAGACAAACCTGGCTAACGCCAGGAAATGCCGAATAACTTTTATTCTGTTTCATTTCGATAAAATATTTTGTTTCCAAGTTAGTAAAGCATTGTGGCACTAGTTTCACCGTTCACCATAACTACCTTTTAAATTGAAAAATAATTAACTAAGTTGATCACTAATATGCTCAATAGTTCTCAATTTAAAACTCAATAATAATCCCAGGAAGCCGACTTTAAAACACCAAACCTTCAATACATGGATAATTTCAATATCAATCGCAGACTTTTTCTTAAAGGAGCTGCAGCATCACTTGCCCTTACTACCCTCGGAGCTCAGGGTATGGATATCATCAATCCCGCTCAGCCCCTTCGGGTGGGCCTAATTGGAACAGGTTGGTACGGAAAAAGCGATTTATTCAGGTTAATACAAGTGGTGCCAGTGGACGTGGTTGCCCTTTGTGATGTTGATAAAAATTTATTGAGCGCAGCTGCCAAATTGGTAAGTCAACGTCAAAAATCTGGCAAGACACCTAAGCTGTATGGTGATTATCGAAAGATGCTTTCTGAAAACAAACTGGATATTGTGTTAATCGGGACTCCTGATCATTGGCACGCTCTTCAAACAATTGATGCCGTAAAATCTGGTGCCCATGTCTATGTACAAAAGCCAATTAGTGTAGATGTGATGGAAGGAGAATCGATGGTTGCGGCCGCACGAAAGTATAATCGAGTTGTTCAAGTTGGCACTCAACGTAAGAGCACACCTCATTTGATTGAGGCCAAAAAGAATATTGTAGATGCTGGGCTTCTTGGTAAAATTTCTCATGTGGAGATGTGTTGCTATCTGCACATGCGCAACAGCGGCAATCCTCCTCTTGAGCCAGTGCCTGATTTTCTCGATTATGAAATGTGGACAGGCCCAGCTCCGCTACGACCTTATGATGGCTTGCCACACATAAGATGGTGGAGGGCATTTATGGAATATGGAAATGGAATTACAGGGGACATGTGTGTACACATGTTTGATACTGTACGCTGGATGCTTAAACTAGGATGGCCTAAGTCTATAAGCTCGACAGGTGGTATATATGTCCAGAAAGAAGCAAAGTCAAATATTGCTGACACCCAATCTGCTATCTTTAAATATGATGAGTTAAACTGTGTGTGGCAACATCGCACATGGGGCACTGCTCCAAATGCAGATTATCCTTGGTCATTTACCCTTTTTGGCGACAAGGGAACGCTGATCGCAAGTACCATGAAATACGATTTTACGCCAGTAGGTGACGGACCAAAAATTCATAAAGATGTCATTTACGAAAAAGAAAAATATCCGGAAGATCTAACGGAAGAACGCATTGAGTTAAACGCTGCACCTGCTACGCGTTTACATATGCTCAATTTTTTAGGTGCAATTGAAAACAACAGCAGGCCAGTTGCCGATATTGAAGAAGGGCATATTTCAACGGCTTGTTGTATCCTGGCAAACTTGTCGATGAAAACGGGGCGACCTATAGTGTATGATCCTAAAAGCAAGCAAATTATCGGAGATGCCGAAGCCAACGGATTACTACAACGAACTTATCGCCAGCCCTGGGTGCACCCTGATTATACCAAAGTATAAAGAGCATTTTTTGAGAAAGTCACCCCGTGTATGGACTAATTCTACTCAGAATTACGGCTTAAGTTTACTTTTGCAAATTTCATTTTTTGCATTGATAATCAACTTGTTAAGCTGTTCCAATAAACTTGAAAATGAAAGTAATAATGGGCCGTCTCCTGCAAAAACTCCCGCTCAGGAATTAGCAACTTTTGAGATAGAACCGGGCTTAAAAATTCAACTCGTGGCTGCCGACCCGATGATTCAAGATCCGGTCGTAATCTCCTTTGATGAGGATGGACGATTATGGGTTGTTGAGATGCGTGGGTTTATGTCAGATATTGATGGCACCACAGAAAAAGAACCATCGGGTCGTGTGTCGGTGCTCGAAGATACAAATGGAGACGGGCTCATGGATGTAAGCACTATATATATAGACAGCCTCATTATGCCGAGAGCGCTTGCAATTATTTCCGGAGGAGCATTGATTGCTGAGAACGAATCTTTGTGGTTGACACAAGATCTGGATGGCGATCTTCGTGCCGATACTAAAATATTAATCGACTCATCATACGCTGGCAATGCAATGCCTGAACATTCCGGCAACGGACTTTGGCGCGGGGTTGATAACTGGTACTACAATGCAAAATCCAGATTCCGCTATAAATTGATTGATGGCGTATGGACAAGAGACAGTACGGAATTTCGCGGACAGTGGGGAATGAGTCATGATGATGAAGGTCGACTTTACTACAATTACAATTGGTCGCAACTACATGCGGACCTTGTTCCTCCTAATTATCTGTCAAGGAACAAAAACCACACTCCCACCACAGGAATTGATCACGGGTTAACGATTGATAGACGAGTCTATCCGATCCGGGACAACCCTGCAGTCAATCGTGGGTATATTCCAGGTACATTAGATGAACAGGGTCGATTACTTGAATTCACAGCAGCATGTTCTCCCCTTGTATACAGAGGTACGGCATTATCAAAAGATTACTATGAAAACGTTTTTGTCTGTGAGCCTTCCGGCAATCTG
>JAENVX010000306.1 GCA_016650355.1 Bacteroidia bacterium
ACAACTTGATGCTCACACCATCGCGAATGAACCAATCGCCTCAATCGATTTGATGGAGCGTGCGTGTGAGGATTTTGTCCAGTGGTTCACTATGCAATTTGCTTCCCCAAGAAAGATTGGTATTATTTGTGGCACTGGAAATAATGGCGGAGATGGATTGGGAATAGCCAGGCTATTGAGTGAGCTAAACTATCCAGTAAAAGTTTGGATCGTTCGGGGCTCGGCACCTGTCACAGAAGATTTTAAAACCAATTTCGAGCGCATCAAAGGCAGACTGGAAATGTTTGATATCGTAACAACTTCCGATCAGGGACTGTTTTTAGATCGGGATATTCTCATTGATGCTATTTTCGGGTCAGGCTTGTCGCGCCCCGTAGAGGGCATCTATGAACAAGCTATCAACTGTATAAATAAATCGAAGGCTGTTAAGATTGCCGTAGATGTTCCCTCGGGAATATTTACAAATCAACCATCGAAGGGAACAATTGTGAATGCTAATCATACAGTTGCTTTTCAGGTGCCGAAACTCGCATTCTTACTGCCAGAAAATCATTGTTATGTTGGCGATTGGAAGGTGGTTGATATTGGTTTGAGCAAATCCTTTTTGAAGGAAGTAGAAGCGCCTCACTTATATCTTGTAAAGAAAAGTATTCGAGATAGAATTCGTAAAAGAGAAAAATTTGATCACAAGGGCACGTATGGTCATAGTTTGTTGATTGCTGGCAGCTTTGGGAAAATGGGTGCGAGTGTGTTGTCGGCAAAGGCATGCTTGCGTGTGGGTGTTGGGTTGCTGACAGTTCATGTACCAGCATCTGGATATTCTATTATGCAAACTTCAGTTCCGGAGGCCATGGCATCTGTAGATGAGCATGATCGTTTTTTTTCTGGCAATGTGGAAGTTAAACCCTTTACTTCAATTGGTGTTGGTCCTGGATTAGGTCAATCAAAAGAAACCGTCATTGCATTTTCAAGAATTCTGAAACTAGGAAGACCTTTAGTAATTGATGCCGATGGGTTGAATATCCTGGCGGCAAATCCTGAATGGATTAACTTTATTAGCGAAGGCAGCATCCTCACACCGCACCCAAAAGAATTTGAAAGATTGGCAGGCGGTTGGCAAAATGATTTTCAAAGACTGGAGAAGCAAAAGAAATTTTCTGTCGACACTAAATCCATCATCATCCTTAAAGGAGCACACTCATCTATCGCTACCCCGGACGGAAAAGTTTATTTTAATTCAACAGGTAATTCTGGTATGGCAACTGGAGGAAGTGGAGATGTGTTAACTGGCATATTAACTGGCTTGTTAGCGCAAGGCTACTCAGCAATTGATAGTGCGCTAGTTGGAGTTTACATACATGGGTTAGCTGGTGATATCGCAGCCAGGGAAAAAGGGAAGCAAAGTCTTATCGCTTCTGATTTAATTGACTTTCTTCCTGCAGCTTTTAAAAGCTTGACAAATTAATTCCCATTCAACTATTTTTGGTTTTGCTGCTTAGCTTGAAAAATCTATTTTTGCCTGCCTGCTGGTTGCAGGGTTTTTCAAAATATGAACTATGAATAAATCTATTGCATTACTTCTCTTCTTTATACTTGCTTTAGCTACAAGTTGTGCTCAAAAAAAAGACTATGTTGTTACAATTAAAACACAATATGGTGACATGGTGGCAATCCTTTATGATGAAACCCCAAAGCACAAGGAGAATTTTGTTAAACTGGCAAAAGAGCATTATTTCGATAGTCTGCTTTTCCACCGAGTGATGGCAGGATTTATGATCCAGGGGGGTGACCCCAATTCAAAAAAAGCCAAGTTGGGCGAACCCTTGGGAATGGGCGGTCCGGATTACACTATTCCTGCAGAATTTAATCCAAAGTTTTTTCATGATAAGGGCACGTTATCAGCCGCACGTTTGCCAGATGATCGGAACCCTGAGAAGGCATCTAGTGGAAGTCAGTTTTATATTGTTCAAGGGTCTGTCATCCCAGAAGCAAGTATCAACGATCTCCGATATGACCAAATGAAATTAACAACGGGGCTACGCCAGATTATTTCAAAGCCAGAAAATAAAGCATTGTTGGATTCCCTCAATAACCTTTATTATGCCGGGGATATGGGTGCCTACCAGAAAAAAATATTTAGTCTGGTGCC
Organism: Bacteroidia bacterium; assembly: GCA_016650355.1. Lineage (GTDB taxonomy): Bacteria > Bacteroidota > Bacteroidia > Cytophagales > Cyclobacteriaceae > ELB16-189. The sequence continues at coordinate 2,150 of JAENVX010000306.1, forward strand.
CCGCGTGGAAGCAGAAACAGGCACGAAGGTTACCAGAGATTTATCACCCGAAAAAATAAAAGCCTATACAACCGTTGGTGGTTCGCCCCATTTGGATGGCGAGTATACGGTGTTTGGAAAATTAGTTAAAGGGCTGGAGGTTATCGATCAAATCGCGGCACAACCTGTAGACGCTGCAAATAGACCTTTTACTGACATTAGAATGACGGTAACGGTGGCGGAGATGTCTAAGAAGAAAATCACAAAGGAATACGGTTATGTCTATGCTGACGCGAAAGAATGAGAATTCTAGTCACAGGTGCAAATGGTTTGCTGGGTCAAAAATTAAGTAAGTTACTTGATCAAAAACCTGGGGTTCAACTCATCGCGACTGCCAGAAAACCGATTACCTATTCATTATCAAAATCTAAGTTTCGAATTCTAGACATAACGAATCAAAACGAAACTGAAAAAATTATTCTTGAAGCGAGACCTGAAGTTGTGATCCACACAGCAGCAATGACGCAGGTGGATCAATGCGAAACAGATAAAGAGGCCTGCTGGAAAGCCAATGTAACTGGTGTAGAAAATGTTGTTCACGCTTGCGAAAAATCCGATTCATTTTTGGTACATGTTTCTACTGATTTTATTTTTGATGGCACACACGGTCCGTTAGATGAGACCGCAATTCCAAATCCTGTCAACTTCTATGGTGAGAGTAAACTGGCAGGGGAGAACGTTGTAATGGAGGGTAAATTGGAGTGGGCCATTCTGCGCACGGTGTTAGTGTATGGGATCACAGACGATATGAGTCGTTCCAACATTGTGCTATGGGTAAAGAAAAGCCTGGAGGAAGGTAAGATGATCAATGTGGTGAATGATCAATGGCGTACACCCACATTGGCAGAAGACCTCGCTATGGGTTGCTACCTTGCGGCCACAAAAAAAGCTAAAGGTATTTTTCATATTTCAGGTGAAAAGATGATGACGCCTTATGACATTGCCATTGAAACTGCAGACTTCTTTAATTTAAATAAATCGTTGATTAAACAGACCGACTCATCGAAATTTAAACAACCCGCTACACGTCCTTTAAAAACAGGTTTTATTATTGAAAAAGCAAATCGAGAACTTGGCTATCAGCCTCATTCATTCCGCGATGGACTTAAAATAATTGGTAATCAATTGAAAGGGTAATAAATATTCGATTGTTCCTATCCTGATTTACCGTTCACTAGTTACCAATTTGCTACTTCCACCAATTCTCCTAATCTTCACACGCATTCATTAATAAATATTGATATGACAGACAACTGTGCGCAATGGGTTCAAAGTTTGGATTTATTATGGCTGCAGCTGGGTCAGCAGTGGGTGATGATGCTCGCGGTGTTGTCAACCTGTTTGTTCACCGGATAGCTTATTAGAACCGAAATGCTCGTTGATGAAATTGAAAAAGGGATGCCGGCATTTAAGTCCGGAAGTATTCTGGGCATTGCTCCCAATAAAATTTAGGTTGTTTATGGTTCGATTTGTTGCCCGGTTATTA
>JAENVX010000307.1 GCA_016650355.1 Bacteroidia bacterium
ATGCGATGCTTACAGCTACTAGATCTATATATTCATAAATCTCCTCTTCGGCTCGGTACTTTCTTGCAAAGGCCTGCAATAATTTGAAACCAATCCCACAACCACTTAACTCTTTAAATGGGTAGTTACAGTCTTTGCGTTTGGGGTCAAGTACTGCAACAGCATTTGGAATACTGTCACCTGGCATGTGGTGATCACATATAACAAAGTCAATTCCTTTATGATTGGCGAGCTTCACCATGTCCGAAGCTTTCACTCCAAGATCAAGGGCAATAATTAATGTGAATTCGTTTTCTTCGGCCCAGATAATCCCGGCTTCGGAAACCCCGTAGCCCTCGCTATATCGATCTGGAATATAAAAATCGCAATTGACGTAAAAACTTTTGAGATAACTATACACCAGAGATACTGACGTTGTTCCGTCTACATCATAATCACCATAAACTAAAATCTTTTCATTTTTATCAATCGCATTTTTTAGACGCTCTACAGCTTTATCCATGTCTTTCATCAGGAATGGATCGTGAAGCTGATCATGAGATGGGCGAAAGAATTTTTTGGCTGATTCGAAATCAGCGATACCTCTCTGTAGAAGAACGGTAGAAAGGTGAGGATTAATATTGATGCTTTTACTTAACGATGCAACGTCAGAGGCGGCAGGAATATCTTTATATAGCCAGCGTTTACTCATGCAATATTAGAAAGTGATTGCACCGTTTCTACCAGGGATGCCATCCGCACCATTTTTCCCTTTCGTTCCATGTTTTCCGTCTTGCTTTGAAGTCCCATTTACCAAGATACCAGGTAAACCAGGTGATCCTCCTTCACCCCCTAAGCCGCCAAGCCCACCATACACGCGAACAATTAATTTTTGATTTAGCTCATTGCGTAAATCAGGACATTTATTACACCGAAGAGTAAGATTACCAGAATTTCCCCCAATTCCCCCAGGGGCACCGTTTCCCCCGTTGCCTCCATTTCCCCCTGGGCAAATACGTGTACCTGAGCTACCGCCTCCACCATCTCCTCCGTCTCCTCCGTCTCCAGCATTACCCCCCGATAAGCCAATAAATAAATTTCCATTAAAGATTATCTCATCAGTGTATAAGAACAAATTATTTCCATTGATGCCATCTACACCGCGGGATCCGTTTCGGCCAATTGTTCCATCATGGCAAGGTCCTTCAAGACTATATCCATTCCCTCCATCTTTTCCTTGTCTTCCGTTTTCACCGCGCCCTATGATCTTGCAGCCCTTTCCGACAACCAATTTTTTGCAGTGTATATAATTGTCATCTTTCAGGTAATTCAATTTGATGGTAGATGAATCCTTCATGATCAGCGTATCGGCTGCGAGAACATCTGATCCCGAAAAGTCAAATGTTTTATTTGATTCAATTACAAGAATGCTGTATTTAATTTGAGCATTTGCTGAACCAAGCAAAATGCCGATTAAAAAAAAAGACAACAGCAATCGAGTCATGCAACAAAAGTAAGAATAGGTAGCATACTTTTTCGGGCTATCAATTGATGGATCTCTGAATCATAAAAAAAGCAGCACAAGTGCTGCTTTCATTTGTTTAAATCTACTGGAAATTTAATTGGCGGATTTTTCTGCTTTCTCTTCCGTTACACCTTCCAGCACGTCTTTTATTTCAACGCGAGTACCGTCTTTGTAGGGTACTATCCAGGCATCTTTCACCCCCATTTCGCGCATATATTTTTTGAAGGTGTCAGCTTCCCAATAATCACGGAAAATACCTATCGTAATCTTTTGAGGTTCATTTTTATCCTTGTCGCCAGCTTCACCACCAAAGTTTGGATTGTTCTCAAAGTACTTAGAAAGATCTTTGTTTTTGAAAGCACCTACCTGCACTTTGAACACAACTCCTTTTGAAAAGTCCATTGGGTTAATTACAGGTGTCAGTTTGAGTTGTGCTAGTTCAGCCTTTGCCGCGGTTAGCTCTGATCGCATGCGCGAAAGTTGGTCTTCCAATTCGGCAATTCTTGCGTTCTTATCGCTGATAGTTGATTGTAATTGTTTGGTCTGTGTGGTGAGCGTAGTCACACTGTTATCAGCTACTTGCTTGTCCTCACTTAGTTGTTTTAGGTTGGCTGGGTTTTTCTTAAATTCTTTAGCCTTCTTTTTCCATTCCTTTTTCTCAGCCTTGGAAAGTTGGGCGAAAACTTGGGAGCCGGAAAAAGTCAAAGCCAGGCAGAGGAACAATACTCTAGTTTTCATTTCTTATTGGGGTTAAATCTTTGTTAAAAATAGCAAATAAATTTATTTATACCACATGCAAGACCTCTTCAGAAAAGAATGAAGAATATTTTTAGATGTGGAGACAGATTATTTTTCGAGACTGCCCACCATCTTTTCTGGTCTTACCCACTCGTCAAATTGCTGCGAAGTGACGAGTCCCAATTCAATTGCGGCTTCACGAAGTGTCTTGTTTTCCTTGTGTGCTTTCTTGGCAATCTTGGCTGCATTTTCATAGCCAATGTGTGTATTCAATGCTGTTACCAACATCAGCGAATTTTCCATGTGTTGTTTAATAATAGGCAGGTTGGGCTCAATACCGGCCGCGCATTTATCATTGAATGAAATACAAGCATCGCCTATTAGCCGTGCAGACTGAAGGACATTGGATGCAATCACAGGCTTAAAAACATTTAACTCAAAGTGCCCCATTGAACCACCAATAGAAACAGCAACATCATTGCCCATTACCTGGGCACACACCATCGTTAATGCTTCGGGCTGTGTAGGATTTACTTTTCCCGGCATAATAGATGAGCCGGGTTCATTATCGGGAATAACAATTTCCCCAATACCCGATCTTGGTCCAGAGCTCAGCATGCGAATGTCGTTGCCTATTTTCATAAACGAAACCGCGGCTCGTTTTAAAGCTCCTGATAATTCTACCATTGCATCATGTGCGGCAAGCGCCTCAAATTTGTTGGGCGCTGTAACGAAAGGATAACCGGTCAGCTCGGCAATTTTTTTAGCGACCAAAACATCGTATCCATTTGGTGTATTTAATCCTGTGCCCACGGCTGTTCCGCCCAAGGCTAATTCACGAACAGCTTCCATCGCATTCATAATTGTGCGGATGCTATTATCAATTTGTTGCACATAGCCAGAAAACTCCTGACCAAGTGTAAGCGGAGTAGCATCCATAAAATGGGTTCGCCCCGTCTTTACGATATTTTTATAATCTGAAGATTTTTTTGACAGCGTGTCGCGAAGTTTCTTCATACCCGGCAGGGTGATTTCCATTACCTGTTTGTAGGCAGCGATGTGCATTGCCGTTGGAAACGTATCGTTTGATGACTGTGATTTATTCACATCATCATTGGGATGCAAAACTTTCTTGTCATCTGTCAATTTCCCTCCAGACATCACATGGGCGCGATAGGCAATCACTTCGTTTGCATTCATGTTGCTTTGCGTGCCAGAGCCCGTCTGCCAAATAACCAGCGGAAATTGATCATCTAATTTTCCAGCTACAATTTCATCACAGGCTTTCGCGATAAGATCTCTTTTCTCTGCGGTCAAAACACCCAATTCATGGTTGGCCATGGCCGCAGCTTTTTTCAAATAGCCAAAGGCATAAATTATTTCTTTGGGCATACTTGCCTCAGGGCCTATTTTAAAATTGTTTCGCGAGCGTTCAGTTTGTGCGCCCCAATATTTGTCGGCAGGCACTTGCACCTCGCCCATGGTGTCTTTTTCGATGCGGAAACTCATACATATTGTGTTTAATTTCAATGTAAAGTAATGAATGAATCAGCGAAACATCATCACTTACCACAACAAACTACATGAAATTTTCGGGTACCACTGTTTTGCTTGAGTTAGGAAATGAAAAACCACCAGGAGAATATATCAGTCTTTTTTCCATTGGTTCATATCTTCCTTGAAATGTTGAATAGTGGTTTCCCAACCTTCCGGTTTTGTCCGTGTCGCAAAATCAATAGCATGGTGAGATATCGTTGTTGCTTCGTCCCACTTTCTCTGTTTCACCAATAATTCAATTTTTAATTGATAGTACCACCAATCTTCCTTTATTTTCAACGCACGGTCTACCTAGGAAGAGAGAGGCTCAGCATCGTGCTAATTCATGCTCAGGTAATAGGCAGCGAATCTGAGTATTCTCCCAACTGAGATACAGTTCACCGTTGTTTTTAGCGATATCCAAATCAAAGGTTAGGGATTCATAAAAACGTGTTGTTGTCTCAGACTTTACCACAACTTTAGGATTTCAGTTTTTGGATCATACTCTGACGGGTCGCCATAGATTTTGCTGGTGTCAGCATTCAATAATACTGTCCATTGCTCTTTACCGGGAATTGAAACGAGCGCATAAATGCCCGCCATAGTTTTCCATAAGGCACAAGTTCCCCAAAGACTTTTCGACCTCTTGCCGCTGGTCGTCCATAACGGATAGTAACATTGGTATAACCTATTGTTTGTAAAACTTTTCCTTGGGGACTAAGATCCGGAAGGTTCATTTGAGAAAATGACTCCAGTGTTAAAGCCGGAAAAAACAATGAGCAATATTTTTTTCCTACCTAATTTGGACAGAAAAAAGATTCGTACATGTTAAGGATGTGTTAAACCAGTGGGCTCATAAGTACTAAAGAACGCTTAACATTCCTTGTTCCTTTGCCTCCAGCAGACTTTGGCCGCTTAAGAATTCATCTACTGCTCTCGCAGCTTCGCGGCCTTCGCTGATAGCCCATACTACCAATGATTGCCCCCTTCGTAGATCACCTGCGGCAAAAACGCCTTCTACGGAAGTTTGATAGCGATTACATTTAACATTACCGCGATCGTCAAACTCAACGCCTAATTGTTCTAACAAACCTTGATGTTGTGGATGTAAAAAGCCCAAAGCCAGGAGCGCGAGATCGCAAGGAATTGTCCTTTCTGTGCCCGGGATCTCCGAGAAAGTGGGGCCCTTTCCTCCCTCTGATTTCCATTCAATGTCAACAAGCTTCAGACCAGTAACATTGCCTTGTTTATCGCCAACAAATTCCTTGGTAACAATTGACCACTCGCGTTCACAACCTTCTTCATGCGAAGTGGAGGTTCGTAATATCATAGGCCAACTTGGCCAAGGCATAGCTTCATTTCTATCTTTTGGTGGCTTCGATAATATTTCTATCTGTGTGACAGAGGTTGCCTCATGACGATTTGAGGTGCCCACGCAATCTGAACCCGTATCACCTCCGCCTATAACAACTACATGCTTTTTTGTTGCGAAAATGTCTTCAACCTCAACTTTTTTCCCGCTAACTCTTGCGTTCTGCTGCGTGAGAAAATCCATTGCAAAGTGAACGCCTTTAAGATTTCTTCCAGGAATAGGTAGATCACGAGGGATGGTCGAGCCTCCACATAATACGATTGCATCAAACTCTTCTTGTAACTGTTGAACAGGAATATTTACACCAACGTTGGCCTTGGTGATAAACACAACACCCTCTTCCTTCATAAGCTGCACTCTCCTCTCCACTACACGCTTTTCCAGTTTAAAATCTGGAATACCATAGCGTAGTAGGCCACCAACTTCATCAGATCTTTCAAAAACGGAAACCAAATGTCCAGCCGAATTCAATTGCGCTGCTGCCGCAAGTCCTGCCGGGCCAGACCCAACAACAGCTACTTTCTTCCCACTACGTGAAGTTGGTATGTTGGGACTTACATACCCGTCTTCAAAGGCTTTTTCAATAATTGATTTTTCGATAAACTCAATGGCTACAGCAGGTTTGTTAATTCCTAGTACACAAGAAGTTTCGCAAGGGGCAGGGCAAATACGACCAGTGAACTCCGGAAAGTTATTGGTGGAAATCAAAAGTTCATAGGCCAGTTTCCAATTGCCTTGATAAACGGCATCATTAAATTCCGGAATGTTATTTCCCAGCGGACAACCGTTGTGGCAAAAAGGAACACCACAATCCATACACCTTGCTGCTTGTTTTTGGGTATGATCCTGGTTAACATTTTTCTCAATCTCCTTATAGTCTTTAATGCGCTCTTTGACATCGCGCTTTGCAGCTGTCTCTCGCGAAAATTCTAAAAATCCTGTTGGCTTGGCCATAATTTAATTATCGATTTTCTTATTTCTTGGCCTGAGTCCTCGCAGACCACTATTGTTTGAACTAAACTTTGTCGGTCTGTGCAGACACAGACTGAGGAATAGTTAATGCCTTCACTGAGCGAGAA
>JAENVX010000308.1 GCA_016650355.1 Bacteroidia bacterium
CTGATATCTGTCCTCCGGCATGTTGATATTCCTCTTCAAAATGATGAAGGAATTCCATAAAAGAGTGATCAACAATTTTGGCTTCTGAAAAATTGATGATCACTTTCTTACCTGGCTTGATGCGGGCAAACATCTTTTTGAAGCTAATCAAATTTGAAAAAATGGCGGCCTCTTTAATTGCAATGGAATAGTTTGAATCTGTTTCCGAAAACTCATAATGGGATTTAAATAAACTTTTTAATGGAGCTCCATTTAAGATGTGAAAGATGAATTTCACTAATATTCCGACACCCACACCAATTAATAAATCTGTGGCCAATGTGGCGATGATCGTAATAATAAAAATGGTGAGTTGCTCTGCACCAATTTTATAAGTTTTAAAAAATTCATTGGGGGATGCCAACCTATAACCAACCGCAATTAGCAAGGCAGCAAGGGCTGCGTTGGGAATCATCTCGATTAATGGAATACACAGCAGCATAGCGGCTAATAGAAAAAATCCATGAAAAAAATTGCCCCATTGAGTTCTTCCACCAAAGTTGATGTTGGCTGAACTTCGGGCTACTTCAGAGATCATTGGAAGACCACCCAAAAGGCCGGCTAACATATTTCCACCCCCAACAGCTACCAGATCTTTATTAGGATTTGAGATTCTCTTCCACGGATCAAGACTATCCATTGCTTTTACGGTCAGCAAAGATTCAAGACTTCCGACCAACAAGAACATGATCACATATTTCCAAAATACAAATGAACCTATTGCTGAGAAATCGGCATTGAAGCCGATGTTGCCCCAAAAATTTCCGATAGTTACCAGATCAAATGCAGGCTCAGTGTGTCTGAAGTCCATAAGGGTAGTCATTGGCACAGCTACAAGTAACACTACTAATGGAATGGGTATTTTTTTTACATATTTTCCTTTTAACAAGGGCATCCCAAAAATGATAATCAAACTAATGATTCCCACTAGTGTGACGCGTGGATCTTCATGATAAAGCGAGTCGGGGATGCGCTGGAATAGTTCAATGGTCTCAAGACCCTTAAGAGTGGATGGGTCTATACCTAGCAATACATGAATTTGCTTTGAGAAAATAATTAATCCAATGGCGGCCAACATGCCGTGTACTACCGAATGAGGAAAGAAATCGCTGAGCGCGCCAAACTTCAAATATCCAAAAGCCATTTGTACGATTGAGGCCACTACAATTACACCTAATGCAAGGTGCCAGCCTTCCATCCCTCCACCAAGTTCTGTTACAGCTCCAGCACAAATGGTGATTAGTCCTGCAGCAGGTCCTTTGATTGTTAGCCGAGACCCTGAAAAAAAGCTGACGACAAGGCCACCAATCATGGCGGTGAGAACACCCATGGCAGGTGGAAATTCACTTGCCTTGGCAATACCAAGACTTAGTGGCATGGCCAGCAAGAAAACCATGAACCCTGAGAGTGCATCGCTTCTCCAGTTCTGTTTTAATCCGAGAAGCCCATCTTTTGGAATTTCTAGTGTATGCATAATTTTATTGTTATTGGGTCTTGAGAAATAGAGCTATCTTTTTACTATTAGTTTTTCTTTTTTCCTCTGATCATTTCTAACACGCCATTCACAAATGTGAGAGGATGAGGGGGATTACCGGGAACATACAGGTCGATTATATACTTTTCTAAGAAGCTCCTGTTTAGCGCGCCACTGCCTACAAAAATTCCTCCGCTGATGGCATCAGTGCCGACAAGCATAATAATTTTAGGATCGGGAACGGCATCATAACAAACTTGAACAGCCTCGGCCATATTTTCTGAAATAGGCCCTGTAATGACTATGCCATCGCAATGACGCGGGGATGCCAGGAATTCAATTCCAAAACGGCCCATATCAAAGTTGACATTTCCGCAGGCATTCAATTCTTGTTCGTCAGCGTTGGAGCCAGCAGCAGAGATTTCCCTTAGCTTCAATGAACGACCGAAGAGAGATTGGATTTCCGCACGGATTTTATTTTCGTCAATCGAAATAGGATTGATGTCACCTTCTTTTACAATCAAGCGTTCGCGAATATTAGTTGCTATTTTATAATCAGTGGTGAACTTAATTTTGTTGGGGTAGGCGAACGAACACTCACCACACATAACGCACTTACCCATATCAATGCTTACAGGGCTGGTTCCAATTGCGCCTGTCGGGCATAAAGATGCCAGGGCCATCTCGTTTACCTCCTCTGCACTTATCTCCGGCCTGCCTTTGAAGGGCCCAGGCAATTGGGGCTTGGTGACATCAGGAATAAATTGGTTCCCATGTTGCTTAAGTATTTTTATCTCGTCAAAGATCATAGTAATGAAATTTTATAAGTCGTGGCCGCAGTAACTTAGATTATAACTCTTGTTGTTAATTGGAAAATCAGAGATTTCAAGATCACGAAGCGAAAGCGCCAGCGCCATCCAGTTGTGAACGGAAGGATCCTTTATTTTGTAGTGCTGTATTTTGCCCTGATCATTTGTAATAGCGCAGTGACAAATTTCTCCGCGCCAACCTTCAATGAGTGATACGGATAGTAAGTTGGAAGACAATTTTATGTTATCTTCAAATAGTGGCTTGGCTGGAGTCTCATTATTTGTTTTCAGCATAGAGATCAGCTCCCGTATGTAATCAATCGATGCGACAATCTCTTTTCTTCGCAGCGCTGCTCGCGCCCAAACATCTCCGGTTGAAATATCAAATACAGGAGCATAAGGCAATTTTTGATAAGCTCCTGTCGGATGAGATTTTCTTACATCTCGTTCAATACCTGTCATGCGGGCGGACATTCCCACAGCACCGATCAAACTCATTTGAGTTTTCGTCACGGTGCCAATGTTCTCCAATCGCATGAGTACGCTGGAAAGAGAAAACATTTTTTCTGCCATGGTTATAAAGCGCCTTTCAAAATTGTTTAAATACTTTTCGAGAGCCTCAACTAATGATACATTCAATGGATAATGAGTACCGCCTATTCTAATCAACCCTTTTCCAAAACGATTACCACACCAAAGCTGTGAATAATTGATAGTTGGTGTTCTCAATGCACCGAAGACGGATGCGCCCAATTGATAAGCTAGCCCAATGCACATATTGCTGAGATCTCCAATGTGCATGGCAATTCGCTCCAGTTCTAGGCCGATTGTCCTTTCTATATTTAATCGATCCTGAATTGAAATGCCTGCAAGGCTCTCTATGAGCCCGGCAAAGGTTGCTGCATGACCTACTGCGGTGTCGCCTGCAATGCTTTCGGAAAGTACTGTTCGCTGAATGAGGGCCGATTTTTTAAGAAACAAATCTTCAATCCCGCGGTGTTGCCAGCCCAATTGAATTTCCAGATGAAGCACTGTTTCTCCATTGCATAAAAAACGAAAGTGGCCCGGTTCAATTACCCCGGCATGAATTGGGCCAACACCAACTTCATGAAGTTCTTCACTTTGAATTTTGTAAAAAGGATAGTCGTTCACTACTTTACTTCTGTCGGCACGATTAAAAGCATAACGCACGGGTTTTGGCCATGGGCTATAAATAAACTCTACACCAAAGTTTTCAGTAATCTCACGTTCATAAATGTGAAATGCATAAACTTCGCGTGTGATGGAAGTGAGTTGCATCTTTTCCCGTTTAGGCAATTCATGAGAAAAAACTTTGATGTCACTGGCTTTATCATCCGCAAGGCAACAGATGAATTTGAGAATCTCCCCATCGGGGTAGGCGAAATAATTTACGCAATGAACCTGAGGCTCCTTCATGAGTTGGATTACCTCTGTAGAGAATTTTCCGTAAGTAAGAATTGGAATCTTTGAAAGACTTATCGATTCCTGATTCCTTATGGAGATATAGCTAAGCGTATTTGTAATTGTTTCCATGATTACGCAGGTAGAGATTGAATGGCCAGTTGAATACTTTCGACAATGATTTGTGGCCTGAAAAGCCCGATATAAAAGACAATGACAATTAGTGCTAGTTGAAGAGCTGATTCATATGGAGTTGCTCCTTGTAAATTAATGTTCGAACTGTTCTTTTTAAGAAAAATTATCCCGAGCATTTTTACAGCCAGGCCATAAATAATAATTAGTACTAACATAAGAACGATGAGCGCCACCCACCAATAGTCTTTTGCGATGAGTGCCTGGAACATATACAGCTCTGAGATGAGCATACCCGAAGGTGGCATGGCTATGATGGAGAGAAAGCCGAGAAGCATAACTAAGCCACCCAAAGGATTTACCCGCAAGTAACTTCCAATATTCTCATCCAACTTGCTGCTGAAGATGCGATGCATTTGAGATACTTGAAAAAATAGACTTGACTTTACCAGTGAATGCATAATCAGATGCAACACAGCTGCGAAATACCCTAGGCCTCCACATGAGAAAGCAATAATTACTAGAGAAGCATGCTCCATGCTGGAATAGGCAAACATTCTCTTTACATTTTTTACCCGAAGAACATAAACGGCCGCAAAGAATAATGAAAGTAATCCGGTAAGCATAAGCAACTTGTTCATCCAGGGCAAAATGCTGGTGGTTGAAAAGGCTTCGTAGAATCGGTAGATGGCAACGAAGCCGGCATTCATCAGCACTGAGGAAAGGCTCGCGCCCACTTGCGAGGGTGATGCATCCTTGGCATCAATATCAACATTGAAAAGTGGAACAAGGCCCATCTTTACACTAAAGCCCGTAACGATTAAAAGAAAGCATGCTTTTAGCCAAACGGTATTCAATGTTGAAGCGTTAGCCTTGATGGCCGAAAAAGTAAAGTCTATATGTCCGATTTGTTGTGCAGCAAAGCCAAGGAACAAGACGCCAGCAAATGCAATAGCAATGCCAATGGAACAGACGTACAGATATTTCCAGGTTGCTTCAAGGGCATCCTGATTTCGATTATGGTAGATTAGTACTGAAGCACCTAATGTGGTGGCTTCCATAAAAGCCCAAAGAATGCCAAAGTGAGAGGTAAAAAGAATTCCTATAATTGCACCCGTAAAAAAGATAGTGCCAGCATTGTGCAGCGCTACATCTGCCTCTTTTACGTTGCGATCATTAACAAATTTTACATAGTGAATGGCGGAGAATAAACTCACTAGAATTAGTACAACGTAGAAAATTATTCCCAGCCGATCACTGAAAAAGTACTCATTCAATGTTTGTCCTAGCAATGGAATAAGATACAGACCAAGCCCGATCATCACAATCACGTAACCAAAAACCAATGAATGACTAATAGTCTTATTTCTAATGAAGTAAACAAGAACCGCCAGAGCAGCAGTGAAAATGAAGAAGGAGTAAATCATAGCTTTCTTAGTCTTTAAGTTGTGATAAGTGACTTGCATCTACGTTCTGGAAATAATCCTTCATCTTATTAAAGAAAATCCCCATGATGAGAACACTCGTAAAAATGTCCAGCAGGATTGCTGAGTTTACAAACATTGGCATCTCAGAGCCCAGTGCCAGAGACAGCAGGAATATTCCGTTTTCAATGACCAGATATCCGATAAGGTGGGTCACCAAATCACGATTATTAATGGCAATAAAAAGACCTACCATAATAGATGAAATGGCAGCTGTGAAATACTTTACCTGATGATCAGCATTCACTGTTAGTTCATCATGAATCACATATGAAATCATAAAACAGCCGATTACGATTACAGCTGTAATGAGTACTGAGTAGTACCCCTTTATCGGTCCGTTGTGATGGCGGTGTATCCTGTTCCTGGTGATTCGATGTAAGAAAAGCGGAACAAATAAAGTCTTGAAGACAAGTGTTTCTAGCAGAATGAAAAGCAAATGAAGGAGGTCGATTTCTTTCAGCTCAAAGTAAGCCAGGCCAAACAACAAAATTCCCTGAAAGGCCATGAGTGTGAAATAGCTTTTTACCATTTCTACTTTGGCGAGGTAGATAAGGGAAATAATGAAAAGAATAATGAGAAAATTAATCATGGCTAGATTTTATTTTTAATAATCATGGCGACAAAAATTAGGATGAGTGCTACGGCATTGATAGAGAGAATGTATTGGGCATTCATCGCCATTTTGTTTCTTGCACGGAATGACTCCAGCCAACCGATCCCCGCGGCAAAGGCCGCTTGAATCACAAGTAACATCACAATCCTAATCCATAAGTCAAGAGCTTGTGGGATAACACAGTTTGCACTGAGTGTACTGAAGAGCACGAATTTTATGTTGTTGGCAATTTTGATAATGCCTAAGTCAAAGCCACTATGATCTAGTACCATTACCTCATGCACCATGGTCAACTCAAGGTGGGTTAAGGGATCATCTACCGGTAAGCGACTTGTTTCTACCAAAGTGATGTTTGCCAGGACGTATGAAGCTATGATGCCAATGATGGCGGAGAAGTAACTATTATAATGAAGGTTGGCGAAGATGTCATGAAAGGAAGTGTAACCAGTAAACATGGCCAAAGAACCCATCAGGATAAAAAAGGCAGGCTCCATCAGCATGGAATAAAATGCTTCGCGGTTGGCACCCATTCCCTCAAAGCCACTTGAAACGTCAAGCGCGCTTAGAATAATAACAAAGCGACCTAATCCTAGCAAGTAGGCGAAGAGAACGAAATCACCCGTAAAGGAAAATAAAGCAATGGATTCTTCAAATGGAATAAAAAGAGCCGCTACTAAAACTGTCGTGAAATAGATTGGCGCAGCTATCTGAAAAACAAAACTTGAGGATGAACTGTAAACACTTCCTTTTTTTAGCAATCGGAAAATATCATACCAGGGTTGTAATATCCCGGGACCTTTTCGCCCAGCAAATATGGCTTTCACTTTCACAATGACTCCTGGAAAGTAAATGGCGGCAACGAAAATTAATAGTAAGGAGAGCATGTTATAATATGTTTAGGGCAATTAGAAATCCAATCAAAATCAAAAAAAGCATTGGGTAAAGCAGGTAGTCGTTTATCAAACCTGATTGCGCAATACCCGCTTTAGGCAAATGGTTCACTATCAGGTGTACCCAACTGAGCACCGTTTTTTCTTCTACCAGATCTTTGCTTTCAGTATGAAATTCTTTGTGCTGCGGGAAAATCTCTTTTTCTGGAAAGGGCGTGTATACTTTTTTGTAGTCGATCACAGGGTTGGCTAGTTCGCGCAGACTATCTGCATAAGATGTAGGTGTATATTGATGGCGAAAATCTCCTGCGGTATAACCACAGCCCCAGGTGGGACCTGCCGCGATTTTTACTTGTGATTGCTGCCAGGCTCTCAGGAGCATGATCAAGACGATTAGCACAATTAATAGCATGTTAACATGTCCCACAACGGTGAGAGACTGAACAGCACTTGCTGCGAAATCGGAAGAGGGCATGTGTAATAAATCCTGAACGATATTAATTGCACCTTCTCCAAAAAAAGCGGGCATCAATCCAATGGCAAGAATAAAAGAGACTTGAATGACAGCCGGGAGCAACATGATCTTGGGAACTTCTTTCGGCTCACTAAAAGATTCCTGTCTGCGTGTACCTAAAAAACTTATACCAAAAGCCTTCGTGAAGCAATAGACACACAACCCTCCGATGAGTACAAGGCTGAGAATACATGCTATACTTAAAATAGAAATGATAAATACAGAGTTTGAAAGTTGATTAATTACACCACTGTAAATAAGGTACTCTGAAATAAATCCGTTAAATGGGGGAATACCGCTGATGGCCAGCGCACCAATTAAGAATGCGTAGGAAGTATAGCGCATGCCTTTTGCAAGCCCTCCTAATTTATCCATGTTCACATGATGCGTGGCATAGTAAACGTTGCCAGCGGTGAAGAAGAGCAACGACTTAAACAAAGCGTGGTTAAGGTTGTGGAGCAAGGCGCCAGCAAAGCCAAAGACCATGAGATAATGGTCTCCAGAAGCTTTACCTAATATGCCCATACCAATGCCCATACCGATGATGCCAATATTCTCAATGCTGTGATAGGCAAGTAGTTTTTTTAAATCATGCTGCAAGATGGCCATCACCACCCCTAATAGTCCGGATACAATTCCAATGGCTAGCACAATAATTCCGATCGTCATCAAATCGCTTTGAATCATTGATGTGATCCGGAATATTCCATAGATGCCCATCTTGATCATGATGCCACTCATAACACCGGAAACATGAGAGGGGGCAGCAGGGTGGGCGCGGGGCAGCCAGGTATGAAATGGAATGAAACCTGCTTTGATACCAAAGCCAGCTAGAAATACCAAGAAGAGTGGTGTATTTGGATTACGTGAAAAGAATTCTCCAACACCAGCAAAGCTGAGGTCGCCTGTTTGATTTTCAGCGATGAGGAAACCAAGCATAATCAGGGCAAAGCTCAAATGCATTTGGAGAAGGTAGTTTATTCCGGTTTTTAGAGTTGATTCTTTCTGCGCTTCAAAAATGACAAGCACAAAAGAGAAGAGTGACATGAGTTCCCATGCCAATAGAAAGGCAATTCCATCGCGCATCGAGACTACCAACAACATAGCACCATGAAGCCAGATGAAGCTAAATAGGTGAAGAGAAATAAAAACAGATCTCTTTTTTGGAAGATATGGTTTTAGATAGCCACTAGCGTAGATAAGCCCGCAAAGGCAAATAAGATTAATTATAAGCATAAAGTATGCACTGAGTGAATCTATCGTCAACTGAATTGATCCACTCCATGTAGTTATGCCCAGATCAATAATGATTGTTTTGTTATTAAGAACATCCAAAGCCCATACAGTACTCGGTACGATGAGCATAATCTGCAACGCTAACGCCAGCAAGTATTTCTGATTTTTCGGAATGAAAAACATACCGAACGTGAAAAGCAACGCAATTTTGAATAGAAGGATCATGCAATATTATTAGAGTATTCCTGTTAAGGTAAGTAATCCGATTATGATCAAAAATGCTAAGGGATAAACGAGGTAATGATTAATCTTACCGGTCTGAGCCCATCCGGCTTTGGGTAATTCGCGTACGATATAAAGCACTGGCTTCATAACAACTTTTTCCTCTATCAAGTCCTGAGTATTGGTTTCAAAGTGACGCACTTTCGGAAAGATTTCTTTTTCTTCAAACGATGTGTGATGTCCCTCAATAGCTACTAAAGGACCCACGAGTTCACGTACATTGTCTGCATAGGACGTGGATGTATACTGATGCCTGAAGTCACCACCCGTATAGCCACAGCCCCAAGTTGGCCCCTCTGTAAGCTTAACTTTTGATTGGACAGACCTTTTGATAAGGAAGATTAAAGTAAAAACAACAATCACTGCAAGATTTCCTGCGCCAATGTATTGAAGTGTTTGGGCTGATGATTGGATCACCGCCTTAGATAAACTAAGATTCGAGAACGTAAAGGCAATACTTGAAATCTGGACGAGGTAGAAACTTGGAAATAGACTCACCGAAAGCATAATAGGAACAATGATAAATCCAGAGAGCCTCATGATCATTGGCACCTCCTCTGTTAAATGATTTGATGTATTTCTCTTGCTGCCAAGAAAAGCAATTCCAAAAGTTTTAGTGAATGCAAATAATGACAGCCCTCCCACTACTACTAAGCTTAGCAGAATAGTGAGGTTAATAAGTGATCCATTAAAGTCACTGACAGCCAGGTTTTCAAAAACACCTATGTATAATAGGAATTCTGAGATGAACCCGTTGAGCGGTGGTATAGCGCAGATTGCCAATGAGCCAATCATGAAGAACATAGCCGTGTATGGCATGAACTGCGCAAGGCCCCCTAGTTTATTTAGGTCACGGGTGTGTGTAGCATAGTATAGATTTCCGGCAGAATAGAAGAGTAAGGATTTATAAAGAGAGTGATTGAAAATATGCAACAAAGCCCCTGCAATTCCCAACGTGGCAAGAGATGGATTGCCTAGACCCTTGCCCACAAATGCCAGGCCGATCCCCATCCCTATGATTCCAATATTTTCTATGCTGGAATAGGCCAGTGTCTTCTTTATATCCTTTTGAAAAATAGCATATAGAATTCCTGTTATCGCTGTGGCAATGCTTATAAAAAGAATAGAAAAGCCAATTTCAAGAAATTGGCTTTGTACATGGGTCAACACACGAAGGATTCCATAGATTCCCATCTTAATCATGATACCCGACATCACACCCGAAACGTGCGATGGGGCAGTTGGGTGTGCATGCGGAAGCCAACTATGCATCGGAATAAATCCAGCTTTGATACCAAACCCTAAAAAGAAGAGTGTGAATAACCAAAAATTGTTATGCTGAGAAAAATATAATTCAAAAGCTTCGAAATTAAATGAGCCTGTGACTCTGCTCATGTATAGGAATCCTATCAGCAGTAGGACAAAACACATGTGCATTTGAATCAAATAATTTATCCCGGTTTTTAGTGTAGTTTCTTTTTCTCCTTCAAAAATTACGAGCACGAAAGAGAAGAGAGACATCATCTCCCAGGCAACCAAGAATGAAAAGGCATCCCTGAGCATCACCACATTTAGCATTGCGAATTGCAATCCAACGAACGAAAAAAGGTGTAATGAAATAGACATGGCACCTTTTTTATCGAAGTAAGGCTTGAGGTATCCAAGGCTATAGATAGCTCCTGTAAGACAGGTTAGGTTGATAAGTAAAATGAAAAACGCGCTAATGTGATCAATAACAAATACGAGGTCGCCACTCCAATAGGCATTCAGGAAGTGAAATTGAAATGGGGTGTCGGAGAACAGGGCCTCTATAGCCCAAGCGGTACTTACACTAACAAGTAAAAGCACTGGAATAAGCGCAACATAGCCTTTCCACTTCTTGGCAATCACAAAAATTACCAACGCAATAATCAGCGCTGATTTGAAAAGAAGAATAGACATCTTTAGCCTTATGTTAACAGAAAAGAAGAAACCGCAATGATACCTGTCTTGCGTTTAAGAGAGAGCCGATCGGGAGGATCAGCCGTAGGGAACTAAATCAAATAAGTAGTTTACACTGCACCTGGTAGAGCGGGGGGTGAGTGTTAAATTGGAGAAGAGAATTCGCAAAAGAGTTAGAGCCTATTTGCTCGGATTCAAATGGGCTAATGTAACATCCGAAGATAAATTGATCATGTAATGAAGAGTCCTTATCAAATTCACGGCCTTCTCCATTTCCGCA
>JAENVX010000309.1 GCA_016650355.1 Bacteroidia bacterium
CGTTCAGAACATTTCGTGTGGTACGCCAGAAAAATGAGAACCTATGGATCTAGGTAACCACGCAGGCGTAGCTCATAGCCCGTAGGCTGGGTGCCTCACCCAGCATGTCTTGATTCGGATGCCGGGTGAGGCACCCAGCCTACGCAACCCACGTAACCTCATCGTCATCCTCTAACGACAAGATTTCTTCCTCAATCATGCGGGCCAGTTTCTTGATCCGCGCTGCTTCGCTCCCGGATATGGCATGAGAATGCATCCTATATTAGGTGTATTGAAACTTCATACGGGTATAGATTTCAAGTCACCAGAAGGAGAAATCATTGTGTCTACAGCTGATGGGATGGTTATTGAAAACACGTTGGATTCGTACCGTGGTCAATTCATACTGATCAAACATGACGATACCTTTTCGACTTCTTATTCACATCTTAAAAACACAATTGTAAAAGTGGGAGATAGTGTTCAAAAAGGACAAACTATAGGGTATGTTGGAAACTCGGGACTTTCCAAGAGTTTTCATTTACATTATGAGGTTCTTAAAAATGACCAAGCAGTCGATCCTAAGGATTATATTCCAAATTGATTAGGCAATAAGGGTTTCAATTCTTCTTGGGTGGATCAATCATAATATGTGCACGATGTGATCCCGGGTTCATGATCCAAGGCATACCAGCAGTAGTAGGTTTTGCTGGCAATCCTGTGCTTTCAGCTGTAGCGTAAGGAATATAAACGACTGATCTCGAATAACCGTCTTTGACCTCACCTGTTTCAATATTAAAATTTTCAGCAGATGCGGTGTAAACTACAAGCGAAGCAGGTTGGGTATTCATTTTGAGTTTTCCACTCTTTACTTCCTGCTCACGAATGTTAAAAATATCGTCAAAGCTTTTTCCTTCATTTTTTAATTGACGGCCACGGGCCATGAAGGGTTCCAGGCTTTTGTGATAACAGGATACGCTGAGACCTGGTTTCATGGGATCATCAGCGATGCACACCTGCTCGTTCTCACCTTTTCGCAA
This sequence comes from Bacteroidia bacterium, assembly GCA_016650355.1. Taxonomy (GTDB): domain Bacteria; phylum Bacteroidota; class Bacteroidia; order Cytophagales; family Cyclobacteriaceae; genus ELB16-189. Next base: position 1,020 of record JAENVX010000309.1, read on the forward strand.
TACAATAAATTCTCCCTTTGACGAATAACCATACACCATTGCCTTGTCTCTCGAATCTTCTGGTGAAGCGAGCACAGCAGTTTTGATTTGCAATTCTGCAGAAGGAACTGGTTGAGCATTGGTTAATCCAATCACTGCGCACAGGATCAACGATGTTATAATTGATTTCATGATTTAATTATTTAGACAAGTCTTATTACCTTTTAATACTTTCCGGTTTTTCTCTACCAGCCAATTCCATAATCTTCACCATGGTTACTCGATCCGCCCCAGAGACTTCCATGTTTCCAATCAAAGTATATCGCATTAATTGGTCCGGAGGTGCGATCGTCAAAAGAAATTTTATACCCCATCTGAACAAGTTCTTTATGAACCCATGCTGGTGTTCCCGAATGTAACAACATTGCTCCAGGCTTTGGTTTACGTTCATTCTCATCACCGAGGGATGCATACATTTGATACGTATTGAAATTTGCCGCTTCAACGGATTCCTGAACGGTCATTCCAAACTCAACGATGTTCAAAAAGAATTGCAAAAGATTTTGATCTTGTGAGTCTCCCCCCTGCACAGCAAAAGACAAGAAGGGCTTATTGTCTTTCATCGCTATAGAAGGGGTTAGTGTTACCCTTGGTCGCTTGCCGGGCTCTACCACATTAAAGGGATCAAGTTTTTTATCCAACACGAAACTTTGCATCCGTTGGCTCATACCTACACCGGTTTTACCAGCTATGCAAGCAGGAAGCCAACCACCGCTTGGTGTTATTGACACCACCCAACCCTCTTTATCGGCAGCTTCAACTGAAGTAGTACCACCCAAGAAACCTGATAAATATGATTCATCTGGTTTGCTAAGAGAGAATTTGTCAAGAGACGCCAGGTTCCATTCTGAAAGTAAATCGAGGTACGGATTTTTCTTTCCTTCGAATGGATAAGGATCACCGGGCAATACTTTCGGATCGTTTTTTTCCAGGTTCATACCCTTTGCTCTTTCCTTTGCATATTCTTTCGAGAGTAATCCTTTCATTGGCTCTTCGGGTGCAAATGCCGGATCACCATAGTAAAAATCACGATCGGCAAATGACATGTTCATCGCCTGATAAAGCGTATGAATATATCGGGCAGAATTGTAACCCATTCCTTTCAAATCAAAATTTTCCACGATGTTCAGAGCTTGTAACAACACAGGTCCTTGCGTCCACTGTTGCATTTTATAAACCTCAATGCCTTTATAGGTAACAGAGAGTGGCTCTTCAATTTTTACTTTCCAGTTAGCGAGATCTTCCAGGGTGATTAATCCGCCCTGCTCTTGAGCTCCCCGTACAAATTCTTTCGCAATGTCGCCCTTGTAAAAACGATCGTATGCGGCATAGATAGCTTCTTTTCTGTTCTTCCCTTTTTTCAGCGCCTGCTGTTCGGAATCTACCATTTTTCTCAAGGTCTCAGCAAGGTCAAGTTGTTTAAAAATTTCTCCTCCTTCTGGTGCTTCACGCTTTTCACCAAGATGCGGAAGGAAAACGCTTTTTGAGTATGGCCATTGTTTGATCAGATCCTTCCCTCGCTCCATTGCATTGGCTGTTTGAGCATCGATGGCATACCCTTCTGCCATTTGGATGATGGGTGTTAATATTTCTTTTAAACTCATTGTTCCATATTCAGCAAGCATGGTACACAATGCACCTGGTGTGCCGGGAGTCGTAGCCGCAAGTGGGCCATATTGAGGAGGATACTTCATGCCTTTGCTGATAAAAAAATCGGCAGTAGCTCCGGTTGGAGCAACACCTAAACCATTTATGGCAATTACTTTTCCGGTTTTAGGATTGTAGATGAGTGCTTGTGTTTCTCCACCCCAACTCAGCACATCCCACATCGTGCATGTCGCGGCAAGCATAGCACATGAAGCATCTACTGCGTTACCCCCCTTGCTAAATACCATGGCCCCGGCCGTAGCTGCGAGTGGTTTGCCCGTAATGGCCATCCAATTTTTGCCATGCAGCGGAGGCTTTTGCGTGCCCCCAGGCCTTGCATTAAAGGATTGGCTGTACACCGTTATGGTGAATGAAACAACAACAAAAAGAAAGAAATACTTTTTCATTGTGAGAGGGTTTGACCTATTTCAAATATAGCCATTTTCGAAATGGATTTTAATAATTTGTTAGCAGTGGATAAAGTAGAACAATCATAGGTAAAATGTTATTGTTTGTTGAAGTATGATGGCGATTTGTTAAGACAGGATTTTTGCTGTTTAACAACACACTTTAGTACAAGCAAAGTATATTTGATTAAATCAACTTCAATTAATGCTAGATAAAATTACCGAAGCCAGTACTTTCTTAAGGGAGAAAGGTATTGCAAACCCAGAAGTAGGCATAATACTAGGCACAGGTCTTGGAAATCTTTTTGTGAAGCAAATTGAGAATGCTTTGGAGATCGATTATCACGATATTCCATATTTTCCAGTTTCTACGGTTGAATTCCATAAGGGGAAATTAATTTACGGAACTATGCGCGGCAAGAAAATTCTTGCCATGCAAGGAAGGTTTCACTATTACGAGGGCTATAACATGCAGCAGATTACGCTGCCTGTTCGAGTTATGAAGATGCTGGGTGTGAAATATTTACTTGTTTCCAATGCCGCTGGTAATATGAATATGAAGTGGAAGAAGGGGGAGTTGATGCTAATTGACGATCATATTAATTTGCAGCCAGACAATCCCTTGCGCGGACAAAACATTGATGAGCTTGGTCCACGATTTCCGGATATGAGTCAACCGTATTCAAAAACCTTAAACAACCTGCTTTTAAAAATTGCTGGCGAGAGGAAAATAAAATTGAATGTTGGCGTTTATGTTGCTGTGATGGGGCCTAATCTTGAAACACGTGCAGAGTATAGATTCTTACATCGAATTGGTGCAGATGCTGTGGGCATGAGCACAGTGCCTGAAATTTTGGTTGCGAATCATATGGGTTTACCCTGTTGTGCCATTTCTGTATTAACTGATGATTGTGATCCTGATAATCTGAAACCCTTGAATATTGCTGAGATAATTGAAACAGCCACTAAGTCTGAAACAAAACTTACGGAGCTTTATGCAGAATTGATTGCCAGACTTAAATGATTCGCGAATAAATGCAACCTTTCACGATCTCTACGCGTCTTACTTTTGAATTACTGATTTATGAAAACATTTCTTATCCTTTTATTTTTTGTTTCATCATTGACTCTGATGGCACAAAGCGATACAAACAGAGATTTCCATCTTGATAAGGAATATACTATCGGTAGCCAGGGAACGCTAACATTAAAGTGCTCTGACGCAAAAGTGACTATTAATGGTACGGCTCGAAATACCGCCAGGGTGAAAATTGATAGAGAAGTGGAAACCAAAGGAATTGTATTTGGCGGACATGATGAATTTAATGTAGAGGTTGAGGAACAGAATGGGAATTTGAAAGTGTATGAAAACAAATCTTACTCTGCGTCAGGAATCGTTGGATACTATCGTGAAAAATATTCAATTAACATAAACCTTCCGGAGGGAACAAGCCTCGTAATAAAGGGCGATGATGGTGATTACCGGATAGATAATGTGAATGGTTCCATTTCTGTTGACCTGGACGATGCCGATGTGGAATTAACCGCTTGTTCGGGAAGTGATTTTAAATTTGCGATTGACGATGGGGATATTGTGATGGATCAGGGTAAGGGAAGACTCGATATTGACGCAGATGATGCGGATGTTAGAATTTCTAACGGAGCGTTTACATTTATTCAGGCCGACATCGATGATGGTGATTTAGTGATTGAAACATCATTGGTAGACACTGGAAGTTATTATATAAATGCACAGGATGGACTAATAGCACTCACAGTTACCAATGGCGGTGGCAAGTTTGATATTCGTCATGATGATGCGCGTATTATCACAGAAGGGAAATTCCAAACGATTGAAGAATCAGAAAATAGGACAAGGCTAACGCTTCCTTTGGGGAGCGCGAAAGTTGATATCCGTGCTGATGATGCCAGAGTGAGATTGGTTGGTCGATAAACCTAAACGTCACAAATTTCAACTCCTTGTTTTAGTGAAGCAAGCTTGTCTGCTCTTTTTGGAATAAACTCCTGAGCGACAAAACCCTTAAAACCAGTTTTTACAATTGCTTGCATGATAGCAGGATAGTATAGTTCTTGTGTTTCGTCAATTTCATTGCGACCAGGTACGCCCCCAGTATGATAATGACCAATGTATTTGTGGTACTTGTTGATGGTTGCAATTACATCACCCTCCATGATCTGCATGTGGTAGATATCGTAAAGTAAGTTAAAATTTGTAGAGCCTAGTTTTTCACACAATTGAACACCCCATTCCGTGTGATCGCATTGATAGTCTTTATGGTTGACTTTGCTGTTGAGCAATTCCATACTAATGTTAATATTGTATTTAGCGGCCATTTTTAAAACCGGCTCTAGCCCAACGGCACAATTCTCTAACCCTTTTTCATAACTCAGTCCATTGGCGTTTCCGCTAAAGCAAATAAGGGTTTTCAATCCTGCCTCTGCGGCCTTGGGAATGTTGAGCGAATAATCTTTAAGCAATTGTTCATGTAATGCCGGGTCATTAAATCCCTTGTTAAGCCCCATTGAAGCAGCATACCCCATTGCACAAGTAAGTCCGTGTTTAATGGCTACTGACCATTGTTCTGAATTCAATAGTTCAACGGATTTTAATCCAATTTCCTTTGACGCAATCACCAAATCCTCGAGAGGAATTGAATTGTAGCACCATTGGCATACAGAATGATTAATATTATTTTTAATATCAGGAGTTAGGACACTCATCCCTTTTGCAAGATCTGGCAAGGCCAATGCCCCTGCAGTACCCAACGCAATTTTCTTCAATGCTTGTTTTCGGTTAATATTCATAGCAGTAGTTGTAAATCACACTTCTAGTTACAATTTTCATCAATAAAACTCAATTCAATTTTAATTTTTATAAACTAATCCACCTTTCATTACAAAATTCACCTTCCTCACGTCAGAAATATTTTTGGAGGGGTCACCA
>JAENVX010000310.1 GCA_016650355.1 Bacteroidia bacterium
ACAATTCCTTGAGGTCCAATGTACATGTACGAACCGGCAGTCATCTGTCCATATTGGGTTACACCTAATGCGTTATATTTTTCCCAATCATCCTGCCTGGAATAATTTGGAATCATCATACCGTTCGTTACAACAGCGCGAGGTGCTTCCTTTGAAGAAGGAAACAATCCCATGGGATGGCCTGAGTAAACATGAAGCGTTTGCTCATTATTCATCATGGCCAAATACTTCATAGTAAGTAAATATTGGGCCCAGTTTTGAAACACCGCACCATTGCCACCATAAGTGATTAATTCATATGGATGTTGTGCGATTGCCGGATCAAGATTGTTTTGAATCATCAGCATCATCGCAGCAGCATGTTGCGATAACTGCGGGTATTCTGAAATCGGCCGTGCATACATCTTATAGGTAGGTCGAAACCGATACATATAAATCCTTCCAAATTTCTGAAGCTCTTCATAAAACTCTGGTGCCAAAAAAGTATGATGTTTCGGATGGAAATACCGCAACGCATTTTTCAATGCCAGTTTCTTTTCATTCATTGTTAAAATATCCTTGCGCCTGGGGGCCCGACTTATCGACACATCAAAACCGGCAGGTTCCGGTAATTCATCTGGAATGCCCTGAAGTATTTGTTCCTTAAAACTTAATTCAGTTGTGGTCATTCTACTGTTTGTTTCTGAAAATGGTGGGGCATGAAGTTCTGCTTTGTAAATTGATAACCGTAGTCAAAGATCTCTTGAGCTTTGCCAATATCAAAACTACTAAATCGATCCATTCGCGTGGGTTCAATAAATACATCACACAATTGGCGACTCTCTAATGTGTTAGAGGAGATAGCCATTAACAAACTCCGCTCAATCACCAACTTTAAGTTCTTTGCGTCAAACTCAGAACTGATATGATTGCAATGAGAACCAACAATAAAATCACATTTACCACGAATAGGAAGAACGGGAAGATTATCAAGCAAGCCTCCATCCACATAAAGTCCACCATTGAAACTAACGGGTTTGAAGACCGCAGGTACACTAGACGAAGATACAAGGGCTGGAATTAACTCTCCTTCGGTGAAATAGTGCGTACGTCCAATACGTATTTCAGTGGCGGCAATGGTTAGTGGAATCTTAAGCGCATTAAAATTATTCTCAGGAAGGTACTTTCGTAGAAGTGCTTCCAACCCATCCATTTTGAGTAATCCTGCCCACGTCCACGCTGGACTGACCGACTTAAAGAAAGAAAGGTTTTTAACTATATCGAAAATCTTATCAGGCTTATAACCATATGAATAAAGCGCTGCAACGATGGATCCCGCACTCGTCCCTGACAGTATTGAAAACTTCACACCCATCTCATCTAGAGCCTTTAATACACCAATATGGGCAACGCCACGTGCACCACCTCCGGAAAGTACTAATCCAATTTTCATCATTCTCCGTTAAAATTTACCACAAAGGTCACGAAGATTTCACAGAGGTCATGAAACTAATATTCTTTGTGTGCTTTGTGGTTTAAATATCGTTCAACGAAAATACCTTATCCAACCTCACTCCCCTATCCGTATGCTTAACCGTGCAACATTCATGGAAAAGATCGTGTTCGAAAAATATGACGTAACCCTTATCAGCTGCCTCGTGTAAAAAAAATTCTTTCTCACTCATTGAAATTAATGGTCGTGTATCATAGCCCATCACATATGGCACTGGAATATGACTAGAGGACGGAATCAAATCGGCAACGAAACAAATAGTTTTGTCATTATACTTTATCTTTGGAACCATCATCATGTCGGTATGTCCCGAAGCGTAAAAAATATCAAACTGTTTAAACGGAGATGGCTTACTTGTGTCAACAAAATTTAAATTCCCGCTTTCCTTCATCGGTAAAATATTTTCCGATAAGAAACTTGCCTTTTCCCTGGTATTTGGTTCAGTAGCCCACTTCCAATGGTCTGTATTACTCCAATATTTTGCGTTCTTAAAAGTCAGCGACAACTTCTCCCCCTCTTTTATTACCCCTCCACCACAATGATCAAAGTGCAGGTGCGTTAAAAACATATCGGTTACATCATCCGGAGAAAATCCTGCACTTTTAAGGGAGCTTATTAAGTTGTCGTTTCCATGCAAAAAATAATGAGACAGGAACTTTAAGTCCTGCTTATCTCCCATCCCATTGTCGATAAGAATAAGTTTTTCTCCGTCTTCAATCAATAGGCAGCGCATTGCCCATGAACATAAATTGTTGGCATCAGCGGGGTTTGTCTTTTGCCAGATGGCTTTTGGCACCACACCAAACATTGCACCGCCATCGAGTTTGAAAAACCCGGTATCTATAACGTGGAGTTTCATAAAGTTTCAAAGTAATGCATTCTAAAATCAAATTGTCTACACATGCCTAAAGTCAACAGTAATGAAAAGAGTTAGCACCTAAAACAAGAAAAGCTGCAACTCGCAGCTTCAAGTTGTAATTTATGTTTCATAATTATTCTTTCACAACTCCCATCGCACAGAACTTCTCAATGCGTTGATCAATTCTTTCCTGAGCTGAAAGTTTGTTCAGTGCCTTAAAGTTTTCAAGGATCACACGTTTGACTTCCTTTGCCATCCAGTTTACATCAATATGCGCTCCGCCTACAGGTTCTTTAATAATACCATCAATCAATTTATTAGAGAGCATATCTTTTGCCGTAAGCTTTAACATTTCAGCAGCCTGTTCTTTGTAATCCCAACTTCTCCACAAAATAGATGAACAAGACTCTGGAGAAATCACAGAGTACCAGGTATTCTCCAACATCAATACTCTATCACCAATGGCGATCCCTAACGCTCCACCCGATGCACCTTCTCCAATGATTATACATATCACTGGGACTTTAAGCATAAACATTTCTTTCAGGTTTCTCGCTATCGCTTCACCCTGTCCACGCTCTTCCGCTTCAAGTCCGGGAAACGCACCCGGAGTATCGATAAAGGTAATGATGGGCTTATTAAATTTCTCAGCCATCTTCATTAAGCGAAGTGCTTTGCGATATCCTTCTGGATTGGCCATTCCAAAATTTCGCATTTGACGTTGCTTCGTATTGCGACCTTTTTGTTGACCAATTATCATAAATGTTTGGCCGTCAATACTGCCAAGTCCACCGATCATAGCTTTATCATCACCTACTGTTCTGTCACCGTACAACTCATTAAAGTCTGAAGTAATAGCATAAATATAATCGAGTGTATACGGACGATCCGGATGTCTTGATAGCTGAACACGCTGCCAACCAGTTAGGTTTTCGAAAGTTTCCTTTTTCAGATTCTGGATTTTTTTTTCCAATGCTTGAATGGCTGCCTTAACCGAGGCATCACTACCGTCCGCCAAGTGTTTCATATCCTCCAATTTCGATTCCAATTCAGCAATAGGTTTTTCAAAATCAAGTAAATTCATTCCGTCTTCCAGTTGTTAAGAAGTGCAAATTTAAGAGAATTTCACAATTCGCGATTTCACATTGTACCAGAAAACAGACATCCAATGAGACATTACTATTTTGAACAATCAAATAATTTCTTAACTATGTGCTTTCAAATACAAAAATTAATCTGAAAAACCTCCTTTCCATATCGCTTATCCTGGTGTTCCTGTTCCAATTCATAGGCTATTATTTTATGAATTTGGGATTGCGGTATCAAGCCAAAACAGAGATTTCGCAACGATTGGATGCAGAACTCTATTCAGAATCAGAAATGATAACTTTCAAAGTTCCTTTGGTGGTTCCTTATGGAGTTGATTCAAAAGACTACGAACGCATCAATGGAGAGTTTGAATATAACGGTGAGTTTTATAAACTCGTTAAGCAAAAACTGTTGAATGATACGCTGTATATTGTTTGTTTAAACAATCAGGCAGAGAAAAAACTTGTTACGGATATGACAAACTTTATCAAACTATCTACTGATCTCCCTACTTCTTCCAAAGATCATTCAAAAGTTTTAACTAATCTCTTAAAGGATTTTGTTTCACAGTCCTCAATAGAACTTGTTTCGCAAAAAGGCTGGTCACTAAACCGCGCCTTCTTTACACAACCTTCAGATCAATTATTAGAAACGGATTTTTCAATCCTTTCTCCACCACCCAGGATTTCCTGCTAAGATTTTTCACGGCTAGTTGCCTGCTAATAATTAGTATGTTTATAAAGATTACCAGATCTTAATAAATCCGCTGATCATCTCTGCTAACAAAGCAGAATCGCTCCCAACTCCGGCTTTGAAAATTCGCATAGCACTATTCGTGCTGCACCTGACTATCATTTTTATTTGAGATATTAA
>JAENVX010000311.1 GCA_016650355.1 Bacteroidia bacterium
GGGTCGCACTTCGGAGGCTGCTACTACTCCTGATTTCTCACAGTGGGGTCAAAATGCTTATAACACACAAACACTTGAACTTGGTCAGGCAGATATCACTATACCCACTCCTACTGTTGGCTCAGATGGAAGTATAAAATTTGATATTCAGGTGAAGGCATTGTATAATCTGCCGGATACCACGATACTACATGTTGCCGTAATCGAACAATCCGTTCTGGTATCAGAACTGGCACAAGCGCAAACGGTCAACATAAAAACAGGTGAGGACTCGATTAATTATGTATTAAAGAAAATGTTACCCAATGCATCCGGCACCAAGTTTGGTACTGCCTTGGGCATAGGTCAAAGCAGAACATTTACAGGATTTGAGTACTATCCGGATGCCAGCAAGCTTTATAAAACTGCGAATGATCTTGCCATTATCGTTTTCTTGCAACATGAAAGCAAAAAGAACGTCTATCAAACAGAGCTGATTACAGGCCTGCTCGATCCACCGGTCGTGACCGGGCTTGAGAATTCAGAGTTGCTGGCAAATCTGGAGGTCTACCCTAACCCTGCTAATAATGAGTTTACAATACGATTACCAGGTCCTGCCAAGCAATCCATGGAACTTCAATTGGTTGACCAGGTAGGAAAAGTAGTTACCAAAGATTCAATTTTGGAAGGTACCTCACGCAAGACTATCAATTCCAGGGAGCTTGCAGCTGGAATCTATATCCTACAGATAGGCTCTGGTAAATCCGGTGTGGTTCGGAAAAAAATACTGGTTGTTCATCAAGATTAACTCCATTACAATTGGTCCTAATTATCCCCAGAGGTGTTTTATTGTGAGAGCTTCTGGGGATAATCTAGTGAGTTTCATGCGAAATGGAAGTCTAACATAAAAATGGAAATATTACATGGTTGGACTAGGGCTTACGAAAGCCTAGAAATGCCCTGATTTCCACAAAAGTATCTCTAGCGCACAAAATGCGTAATTTGGGTCTGTTTTATTTTAAATATTGACAGCTTTGTTTAATTTGAACGAATATTCTGACTTAAAAATTACATCATATTAAATGGAATTGTTTCTCCAAGCCGATACCTGGTTAGCACTTTTAACCCTGTGTTTTTTAGAGATCGTTTTGGGGATCGATAACATCATTTTTATTTCCATTGTATCAAATAAACTTCCAGAAGAAAACCGGAAACAAGCCCGTAATATTGGCTTAGCGCTTGCCATGCTAGTCCGAATTGTGTTCCTACTGGGCATCACCTGGATCATCACGTTTACAGAACCCTTGTTCACCATACCGGAAAATTTTCTAATGAGTCATGCCATGGCTTTTAGTGGCCGTGATCTCATCCTTGGATTCGGTGGACTATTCTTAATCGCCAAAAGCACCATGGAGATCAATCACGAAATGGAAGGCGACATGGATGAGGGTGAAAATGGCCTAACAAAAAAAGCGAACGTTGTTACCATGTCAGGAACTATCGTGCAAATTATTTTACTAGATATTATTTTTTCATTTGACTCCATCCTTACGGCCATCGGCATTGTTGATCAGGTTATCTTAATGATCATTGCCGTGATTGTTTCTATTGGGGTTATGATGTTTTTCTCAGGCCACATCAGCAGATTTATTCAGCAGCATCCCTCCATGGAGGTACTGGCGCTAGGATTTTTGATACTGATTGGCTTCATGTTATTTCTCGAAGCGTTGCATGAAGTTATTCCGAAAGGATACATTTATTTTGCTGTTGCGTTTTCACTGTTAATCGAATTTTTCAACATACGCGTCCGAAAGAAGCGAGCTGGAAAAGGCAAAGTTGTGAAACTGAATAAGTCCTTTACCGAAGAGCAACTTAATGAAGTTGTAAATGAGGATCTGAAGTAAGTTCAATCACAGGAGCTCAAAATTTTCTTTCTATTGGACTTTTAATCCTTGAAGGAAGCATCATCCTAATCACTACTCTAAAATTAACAAATCAGATGCAAGATATCCTGCGTTATCCAATAGGGAAATTTTTACCAAAAGACGAATACGCCAATACTGAAATACTTCAACTTATTGAGCGTATTGAATTGCTTCCTGCAAAACTTGAAAAAGAAGTAGACACTTTATCCGTCAAACAACTTGATACCCCTTATCGGGAAGGTGGCTGGACTGTTCGGCAGGTGATCCATCACTTGGCCGATAGCCACATGAATGCCTACATTCGGTTTAAGTGGACATTGACCGAAGAGACGCCAATGATTAAAGCCTACAATGAAAAAGCCTGGGCGGAGACCGCAGAAACAAACGCGGATCCAAACCTTTCCCTCTCACTTTTGAAGACTTTGCATGCAAAATGGGTTGTTCTGCTAAAAGGACTTAGCACTAACGACTTGAAAAAAGAGTTCATCCATCCTGAAACCAAAAAACATATCCGCCTGGAAAATCTACTGGGTACATATGCATGGCATGGTGAGCATCATCTTGCACACATCACTTCCATTAAAAAACAGGTTGGTAGAATAAGTTAAATTGAAATTTTGATAAGGCTGCGATTAGGTCTTCCAAGACTAGTGCGTTGTTGATTTGACCGTCTCCAAATTCACACCTATCTTCACATAAATTTCTGCGTGAAGAAATACACTCCACCTTTTTTATTGTTCCATGCTCACCTAGAAACCATCTACCCTGCCCTGCTCAGAAACGTTTCGTTGAAACCCTACGAGCGCGAACGAATTACTACACCAGATCAAGACTTCCTCGATCTGGATTGGTTAAGGCAAGGATCTAAACAATTGGTTATTATCTCTCACGGATTAGAAGGAAACACATCCAGAGCCTATATCCGTGGAATGGCAAAAACATTTTTTCAAACTGGATATGACGTTCTAACCTGGAATTATCGAGGTTGTAGCGGAGAGTTAAACCGGAATGTTCGCTTTTATCACAGTGGCGCAACAGAAGATCTGGAAACTGTTGTCCAGCATGCTATTCAAAAAGATGCCTATGAAGAAATTTCATTGGTTGGCTTTAGCCTCGGGGGCAATCTAACGCTAAAATACCTTGGAGAAAATAAAAACCAGCTTCCATTTTCCTTGAAAAAGGCTGTTGTCTTTTCAGTTCCCATGGACTTGCATTCGAGCTGTTTGCAGATATCATCACCGTCCAATTGGGTTTATTCGAAAAGATTTTTGAACAGTCTTAAAGATAAGGTCATTCAAAAATCTAAAATATTCCCTGAGTTGAACACAGAGGGAATTGATTCCATTACAAGTCTTAAAGAGTTTGATGACAAATACACAGCTCCCATTCATGGATTTAAAAACGCATTAGACTATTATACACAGAATAGCTCCATCCATTTCATAAAAGGAATAGAAATACCCACACTAATTGTAAGTGCCAAGAATGATCCGTTCTTGAGTACTGAATGTTTTCCTTCTCATGACGAAATCCAAAACTCAAACTTAACGATAGAATACCCCAACTTCGGAGGTCATGTGGGGTTCACTCTTTTCTCTCAAAATGGGGTATATTGGTCAGAGTTAAGGGCGTTAGAATTTATTCAAACAAAAAGGTAAATGCTGGATCGGTATTCCATAACAGCGAGTCCAGAAGTACTGGCACAACGATTTGCAGCAGACGTTCCCGAAGGGTACGCACCACGATATAATGCTGCCCCTTCGCAGCTTTTGCCGATCATAACAAGCGACAGTCCCGAAGGTATTTCATTTTTCTACTGGGGTATTTCTCCAGCCTGGGCTAAAAACAAATCAATTAGTGAACGAATTATCAACCTTAGGGCGGGTCTCCTTTCTGAACGACCCATCGCATTAAAGAACCTGAAAAAAAGAAGGTGTGTAGTTCCGGCCGATGGGTTTTACGGCTGGAAGAAAGTTGGGAAAAAAACAACCATCCCGTACCGGTTCCTATTAAAATCTAAAAAGATTTTTTCCTTTGCAGGTATTTGGGAGGAGTATGATGACGAGGAAGGCAATGCCTCTCACACTTTTTCAGTTATTACGGTGCCCGCCAATCAAATGGTGAGCTCGGTGTCCGAAACAATGCCTGCTATTTTTGATGGCAACGCGGAAAAAATATGGCTAAATAAAAATAGCAACGAAGTTGATCTGCTTAAACTGCTTGTTCCACTTGCGGAAGAAGAATTAGACAACTATACAATCTCCCCGCGCATTTATCTTACGACAAATGATGGACCTTCACTACTATTGCCAACACCGCCTTCAGATCAGTTTGGAAACCTAACGCTCTTTGATTAGGTTTTACAATTCAATACACGAATCAGAAGCCATCATCCTCATCTTTTTTAGCGGGGTCTTTCTTTTTCTCTTCCACCTTTTTTTCCTTTTTGGATTTCTTTTTAATGTCTTTCTTTTGAAGACTTACTGCAGTGGAGTCCGAATCTGGTTGAAGCGATGGAGCCAGCATAGCACTAGAGTCACTTTTATTCTTGCCAAACAAATTCTTAAAAAATCCTAAGAAACCTTTTTTCTCTTTTTTTCCTGACGGAGCAGAAGGTCCCTCATTTTTTACTTTCCCCATCAACGCAGCCCTCACATCGGGCAACACCAGGACGTCACGGAAATACCACATGTAATTGTCTTGGTCAACGTTAAATTTTTCCTTCGCCTTGGATATTGCATAAGTCGAATCTTCTGGATCCAAACCACTTGAAGCCTGTGCAGCACTATCCGGTATATCCCGCTCTGCCAAAAGTAAGTCTCCCTCAGCATCCATTTTCAGAGAATCTGGTATCACAGGATAGATTGCTTTCATCTCTACAGTTTGAAGAGCACGGAGTTTTTTCCGATATGATTCAGGCACTGCCACAAGGTATTTATTTTTACTGCTACTGGCGGTAAAAATCTTTGGCGTTGAGTCTTCCTTTAAATAACTAAATTTTTTTTTCATGGCCTCCTTATCATAGATAAAAGCACTTTGATAAGCAGGGCATATCAGGCGTTGAGTACAAGAACCCAACAAAAGAATAAAGCCAATGAAAACTATAAATATCTTGCTCATGCGTTATACCCGCAACTAACAAAAATAATCAAATAAGCTTAGGTAATACAGCGTCATTAATAAATGTTTACATATCATAACAATCTGAATATCAATCTATAATGTATCAAGTGTTAATTTTTGACTTTTAGCAAGAGACAGGACCACCAAATTATAGGAATTGTCAATCCATGACGCCAGAAGTTTATCAGGCACAGTACCATCCATTAACACGGTGTTCCAATGCTTTTTATTCATGTGGAAGCCGGGTTGAACGGCATCGTGCCTTTCCCTTAA
>JAENVX010000312.1 GCA_016650355.1 Bacteroidia bacterium
CCATTACCTTGTTCCAATAATGCCAGAAGAATCATTACAGGGCCTAAGGACACAAAGGCGAATAATAAGGATACAGGATATTTAGTCACATTAAGAAAACTCATAATCGTGAACTGAAAATCCTTTTGATTGCTCCAATGGGCATTGTCACCGTATCCGTTAAGAAAGCGAAGAACGATAAATAATACAATTGCTATTACTCCCAATTGCATAAGAATTCTCTTCCTTCTTTGTGGATCAAAATTGGTGGTGTACAATTTCCCTGCGGAGTAACCTAACAACATAATACCCAACCATGGAATAATTGGATATGATTCAATCAAGGCAAAGTTGGGAGTAAGAGAATAGAAACCAATTCCAGTAAGGATCGGGATAGATCCGATAAAAGTATATCCGAAAATTATTAGTAATCCAAGTGCTAACACAATTCGGTCGGACAGATGAACCAGCGCTGCCATCAACACCATGTCCGCTCCTATCACCCAGATAATATTTAAGATGGTAACATCATAATAGAAATTAAAGAAGAAGGCAAAGCGCATCACCGTCAACTCTAATACAATCAACCACAAACCACGGGTAAACAAAAAGAGCGAAAGTTCTTTTTTTGTTTTGCGTCCTAAGCTTATATAGATAGAGGTGCCCGCCAGAAACACAAATGTAGGAGCGCAAAAATGTGTGATCCATCGCGTGAAAAATAAGGAAGGATTGGTTTGTGTGAGATCAGTCGGATCAAAAATAAATGCTGTGTTGTGAAAGAAGTCGCGCACATGATCCAACGCCATGATAACCATCACAATTCCCCGCATCATATCAATGGAGGTTATTCTGTTTTTCGCAATACCAGTAGAATTTATCATTAGAAAAAGTGTTCGAGGCGATTTGGATTATTAGGCGATTTAAAAAACGAACCCTATCTTCCAAAATTTCAAACGGATAACTAATATAATAGCCAAACTACCAAACTATTTATTTTAGCTGAGGTACTAGTTTTTCGGTTGGATTAAATCCCAAAGATTTCCGTACAGATCAGCAAAGACGGCTACAGTTCCGTACAGCTCTTCGGACGGTTCTCTTATGATGGAGACACCCTTCACTTTAAGATTGTTATAATCACGCCAGAAATCGTCCGTATTTAAAAACAGGAACACTCTGCCGCCTGTTTGATTGCCCACTCTAGATTTTTGTTCTTCATTAGCTGCCTTCGCCAACAACAGTGAACACCCTGCGGTCGATCCTTGCGGAGCAACCACTACCCAGCGTTTGGTTTCACTTAGCTGAGTGTCTTCAATTAATTTAAAATTAAGCTTATCAATATAAAATTGAATGGCCTTATCATAGTCATCAACTACCAGTGCCAAATGAACGATGCTTTGCTTCATCTGTTGAATCCTACTTGCGTTCGTATAAGCTTAGGCGGTTTTTTAATTGAATCAATTCCTCCTGTAAACTATCAACCCGCTGGAGTAAATGAGAGATGGCTTCTATACCTTCAACATTTATTTCGAGATCATAGTGAAGGCGAATCAATTGCTCCGCTTTTCGGATGTGCTCCATATCAAGGTATTGCGTTGATTGAACTGTGGTGATTTCTAATAGACCGACTTCTGTCAAGGATTGCAAAAAGGAGTATTCAACATTATAGTGAACACAGAACTCCTCTACCGTAATTAAATGTTCATTTTCCATTTGCATTAACTTTTGATAATTCAGTAAACAATTCCTTCTCCTTATCGGATAAATTAGTTGGAAGCTTCACTTGCCAGGTAACGTATAAGTCTCCGAACTCTCCATCCTTTTTGTAAACAGGAAATCCCTTCCCTTTGAGTTTCACCTTTGTACCACTTTGTGTTTCAGGGTTAACGGTTAATTTGACCTTGCCATCAAAAGCATCAATGGTTACTTCTCCTCCTAAAACTGCAGTGTACAAATTCAATTCTACATCTGTATGAAGATTGTTTCCTTCCCGTCTGAATTTGGTTGAGTTGAGAATGGAAAAGGTAATGTACAAGTCGCCATTAGGGCCGCCATTTACTCCCTCACCACCATGGCCTGCTATTTTTATGGTTTGTCCATTTTCAACACCTGCAGGTATGGTAAGGCGAATACTCTTTCCATTGACGGTGAGCGTCTGCTTGTGCGTTGTATAAATATCTTTCAAGTCAAGGTGAAGCTCCGCACTAATGTCCTGGCCTCTGTATTTAACCTGGCCACCTCTTCTGTTACCGGCCTGACCACCAAACATAGATTCAAAAAAGTCAGAGAAATCATTGCCTGAAAATCCCTGTCCTCCTCCCGTAAAGGGTTGTCCCTGTTGCTTTGCTCTTTCTTGTTGATATCGTTTAGCCTCATCCGCATGTTGCCAGTCTTTACCGTGCTGGTCATACTTCTTTCTTTTCTCAGGATCGCTTAGCACCTCATTTGCTTCATTGATCTTTTGAAAATTCGTTTTTGCGGCAGTGTCATTAGGATTCAGATCAGGGTGAAATTTTCGCGCCAATTTGCGATATGCCTTCTTCACATCATCGTCTGTCGCGCTCTTGTTTATTCCCAGTATTTTATAATAATCAATGAACTCCATGAATAATCAATTAGACTTTTTTTGATATTGATACTGTCGGTGATTTAATTCATCTCCAGCATTACTTTAATTATTTTTTAACCAGGTACACAAGCTGCCCCAAATGATAACTCATGTGGCTTGTTCTGTTCATCAGCAAATTAAGTTTGTTGCGATGTGGTTCTTTGACAAAATCAGCGTCTGATACAGCAGTGTGTTTGGCAAACCATTCATCGACTTTCATTGCATTGATGCGTTCAGTGACTTTCTCAAGTACATTTCGCCAAATTTCCCTCACCTCTTTAACGGGTAAGTCTTCACTTGATTTATCCGGACTCTTTATAAACGTAACATCCAAGTGCGGATAATTTCTTTCGCCCCAGCCCATAAGCGTGTACATGGCATCACTTACAATAGCCAGGTGGCCAACAAGATAAATGCCTCTATTTCTTCCCGGTGCCGTTTCAGATAAAAGTTGCTCATCTGAAAGAGAATCAATGAGCTTCGTTGCCCTTGAATTATACATTTCCCAGGCACTTAGTGCCATCTTCACGAAAAGATCTTTTGTGTTATCCACTTGTGTAGTTTCAGCCATCATTTTAATGTTTTATAGGTATGCTGTTCAAACCAGATTCTTTGCTAAAGAGTTGCACGAATCAGTTCAAGAATTTAGTGCGTATATTACGCCATTAATTATAATTTAAATCAACATGAAAAGGAAAATATTTATTGGTCTGGGTGCATTACTACTAGCTGTCGTTGCCTATTTCGGGTATGGAGTTCTCTTCCCCAAAAGCCCTCACAAAGAAACATCATTTAGCGCAGATGGTCTTGATATTACTGTTACCTATAGTCAGCCATACAAAAAAGGAAGATTGATTTTTGGTGAAGCGAAAGATGGTGCCTTGCAGCCTTTTGGAAAATATTGGAGACTGGGTGCCAATGCAGCCACAGAAATAACGTTTAGCAAGGACATAGACTTTATGGGAAAACCAGTTGATGCAGGCACTTATCGCATGTATGCAGTTCCTGGTGCTAATTCGTTTATGATTTTTCTAAACAGTGAACTGGGAGTGACCTTGTCTGCAGCCAGCGAACCAGATCACAGCCTGGATGTCATATCGATAGAAGCCCCTGTAGAAACATCTCCAACGGAAAGCGAAATGTTCACCATCAGTTTCGAAAGTTATCCTGATGGCGTAATGATGAACTTTGTGTGGGGCAAAACTTTATTTGGCGTTCCAATCACCATTCAGTAGACTTTCTTTCATGGCATTCTCTAAAAAGAAGTGGCTACTCCTCCCCTTTGGGATTTTAGTATTTCTGGTTGTCGTGTATTGGGCTGTTGGGAAAATCCAATACAGGCAAAACGTAATGGATGTTGAAGAATATGAGCCCGTCTCTACTTTAAAGGTTCCAGAGCATTTACTAACACGTTCAAAGTTTCCATTTATCGATGTTCATAATCATCAATGGACCATGCCCGTTCAAAATCTTGATAAGCTTGTAGTGGAGATGGATTCTCTGAATATGGGTGTGATGGTGAACTTAAGTGGCTTTCGCGGAAAATATTTGGAATGGTCACTGGACAACCTGAATGAACAACACCCAAAACGATTTATACTTTTTCTTAACATCAACTTCGAAAACCTGGACGATGAAGGATGGCCTAACGAAACTCTTGCAATGATGGAAGAGGCAGTGAAGCAGGGCGTGAAGGGATTGAAAGTTTATAAAGGGTTAGGCCTAACAGATAAAGACAATGAAGGCAACAGAATTGCCATTGATGATCCGCGCCTTGATCCTATCTGGGCCAAGTGTGGCGAACTAGGAATACCAGTACTCATTCATTCTGGAGAACCAAATTCATTTTGGAAGCCTAAAGACAAACATAATGAACGG
>JAENVX010000313.1 GCA_016650355.1 Bacteroidia bacterium
TTTAAAAACAACTTTTAACCTACAGAAAAACTGAGTCTTTCTATTATAGAGAGGACATTTTTTTTCAATTCGCATTTATTAATAGTACTTTTGCAAACTATTGATACAAATATGAGCTTTTTAGAAGAAATACAGCGAAGAAGAACTTTTGGGATTATTTCGCATCCCGATGCCGGAAAAACAACCTTGACAGAAAAGCTTTTGCTATTTGGCGGGGCTATTCAAAAAGCAGGCGCTGTAAAGTCTTCCAAAATAAAGGATCATGCCCGAAGCGACTGGATGGAGATTGAAAAACAACGGGGTATTTCAGTTGCCACCTCAGTAATGGGCTTTAATTATAAGGACATCAAGATCAATTTGCTGGACACACCAGGGCACCAGGATTTTGCGGAAGACACCTATCGCACTCTTACAGCTGTTGACAGTGTAATTATGGTAGTGGATTGCGTGAAAGGTGTGGAGATGCAAACGGAAAAACTTATGGAAGTTTGCCGGATGCGCAACACTCCAGTGCTGTGTTTTATAAACAAACTTGATCGGGAAGGTCAGGACCCATTTGATCTTCTGGATGAAATAGAAGCTAAGCTTCGCATCAAAGTGCATCCTTTAAGTTGGCCCATCAGTATGGGCAAATCATTTAAAGGTGTTTACAGTCTTTATGAAAAGAGCTTAAAACTTTTCACACCCAGCAAAACTACCATTGAAGAAGGAATTGAAATTAGCGATATCAATGATCCTCTTCTCGATCAATATGTTGGGGAGACCAATGCAAAACAATTGCGTACAGACGTAGAGTTGTTAGAGGGTGTTTATCCCGAATTAAATATTCAAGATTATTTAGATGGAAAGGTTGCGCCTGTGTTTTTTGGCAGCGCGGTAAATAATTTTGGTGTGAAGGAGTTGCTGGATACCTTCATTCGAATAGCCCCACCACCAATTCCACGAGAGACAACTTTGCGATTAGTTAATCCCGAAGAGGAAAAGTTCAGTGGGTTTATTTTTAAGATTCATGCTAACATGGATCCTAAGCACAGAAATCGTATTGCTTTTTTAAGGGTATGCTCTGGCCGATTTGAAAGAGGTTCTAATTATTTGCACGTGCGTCAGGGAAAAAATATTCGATTTTCTAATGCTACAGCATTTATGGCTCAAGACCGTGAGATAGTTGATGAAGCATGGCCTGGCGATATAGTTGGATTATTTGATACCGGAAATCTAAAAATTGGTGATTCTCTTACCGAAGGAGAAAAAGGAGTTTATACTGGAATCCCAAGTTTCTCGCCTGAGATATTTAAAGAGGTGGTGAATAAAGACGCCATGAAAACAAAGCAGATGGAAAAGGGACTGCTGCAATTGATGGAAGAAGGAGTTGCTCAGATGTTTACCTACGAATTGGGTAAGAAAAAAGTGATCGGAACAGTTGGAGCGCTGCAATTCGAAGTCATCCAGTTTAGATTAAAGAATGAGTACAGTGCTACAGTTGAGTTTGTGCCACAAAATATATATAAGGCTTGTTGGATCAGCAGCAAGGATAGTGTGAAACTTCAGGAGTTTATCAATTCTAAGCAGAGACATATTGCCTTGGATAAAGATGGGAAGCTGGTATTCATGGCGGAGTCAAAAGCATGGCTGCAAATGGTGCAGGATAATTTTCCTGCAATCAATTTTCATTTTACCTCAGAGTTTAAGGACTAACTTTAGGTCCGATGAATTATCAAAAGCTTGATGTAGTATTTGAAGATAACCACTTGCTTGCCATCAACAAGCCAGCAGGTGTACTTGTGCAAGGTGATGCTACGGGCGATAAGCCATTGGTAGAAATTTGCAAGGATTATATTAAGGTTAACTATGAAAAACCTGGAGATGTATTTTTGGGTGTTATACATCGTCTTGACCGACCCGTAAGTGGAGTTGTTGTGTTTGCTCGCACTTCAAAAGCATTAGAGCGCATGAATGCTCTTTTTAAAAATAGGGAAACAAAGAAAACATATTGGGCGCTCGTCAGCGAAAAACCCTCAAAGGATCGGGATAAACTTGTTCATTGGTTGGTAAAAGATGAAAAGAAGAATAAGACGACCGCCTATAAACGCGAACATCCAGAAGGTTCCTTATCGGAACTGAGCTATAAAGTTATTGGGTATAATTCGGGGCTTTATTTATTGGAAGTAAACCCTGTTACGGGTAGGCCGCACCAGATACGTGTTCAACTTGCTTCCATGGGTTGTCCAATTGTTGGTGATGTAAAATACGGATATCGGGAACCAGTTGTTGATGCAAGTATTTGCCTTCATTCGTACGAACTGGAGTTTGTTCACCCGGTAAAAAAAGATCGCATTCTTATTACCGCATCGTTACCTAAAAATGATTTTTGGAAATCATTTTCCTAAGACTTTCCTTTTTCTAACTTGAACAGCTAAAGTTATTCCAATGAGTTGGCTGCAAAAATTACAGGCGAGGTGGAAAGTTGAAAATGCCTTTCAGGTATTTATCATTCTGTTGGTTTTTGCGTGCACTGGCTTCACGGTATTATTTTTAAAGGGCCCTCTCTTTGAATATTTGTTTGGAGACGGTGCAGTTCCTTTTTTAGCTTCGATAATCTATTACATCCTAATTCTACCTGTCTATAATATATTTTTACTTTTCTATGGTTTCATCTTTGGGCAGTTTAAGTTTTTTTGGAACTTTGAGAAGCGTTTTTTTAAACGGATATTAGCTATCTTTAAAAAATAAATAACACAAACTCCAACTCTATGAATAGAATACTATTTTATTTAGCTGCCGTAGCATTGATAGCTTCATGTTCCGCACCAAAATACACTTATAATTTTGATCACTACAACTACAATGCGGGAAAAAAACAATCACAGCCGTTAAAAGATATATTAGCAGACGAACGACCACAGGAAATCCAACCAGAGATGCTGATTGCTTCTGCTACTAATGATATGTTAATTGAGACAATCGCATTGCCGATCGCTGAGACCCAGGCAACGGCATATAAAAAAACGTACGCTGAAATGAATAAGGTGGAGCGGAACGTGTTAAGATCCTATTTGAAGGAGGATGTAAAGAGTAAAATTCAATCCAAGAAAGAAGGCATTAAAAGTACCTCGTCAACAAAAGGAATGGATGGAGATCTTAAGCTTGCTGCTATTTTTGGTGCGGTCGGTCTTGTCGCTCTAATTATTAGTGGAGAAGTATTCTATATTATTGGTGGTATTGCCCTACTTATTGGCGTTGTCTTTTTTGTGAAGTGGCTGATAAGACAATAGAGGATTCACTAAATATTTTTTTAATAGGCCTTTCGAGGCCTATTTTATTTTTAAAAAAAATTATTTTTTTTTGCAATTCCTGACGCTAGTCGTTGTAGGTTAATTCGAAGGCTTAAAAGTTTTCTGCATGGATATACAAATCGAAAATCTTAACAAAAAAGTATGGTTAGCAAAAAGCTGTGGAAGAAGGAAGTTGATGCCTTAAGAAAAAAGGTAATCTAATTTCGAAATTATCTGGATGAGTTCTTCCAAATTGAAGATCAATTCTAAAAATAAAAAACCCGGCTCATCACCGGGTTTCGATATTTATTAATCCCTTAACTTATTCCGATATTCCATCGGCAAGTAAAATCACCTTATTTTTAAGTACCTCGACAACTCCGCCGGTAATCTTAACTTGTGAGGTAGCTTCTTTTGATTTGTATTCTACTACACCATCTTTTAATAAACTAATAAGGGGTGCGTGATCATTCATCACTTGAAAAGAACCATCGGAACCCGGAAAGGTGGCAATGGTTACATCACCTTCAAATACTTTCTTTTCCGGGGTTATTATTTCTAAGTACATAATTAATTCTATTAGTTAGCCTCAGCCATCAACTTCTCACCTTTGGCTATTGCCTGATCAATGGTTCCCACGAGGTTAAAAGCTGCTTCAGGAAGGTGGTCAAGCTCACCATCCATGATCATATTAAAACCTTTAATGGTGTCTTTGATGTCTACTAACTCTCCTTTCAAACCTGTAAAGGCTTCTGCCACATGGAAAGGCTGTGACAAGAAGCGCTGAACGCGTCTGGCGCGGTGTACAATCTGCTTATCTTCGTCAGACAATTCGTCCATACCGAGGATGGCAATGATGTCTTGTAATTCTTTATAACGTTGTAGCGTTAATTTTACGCGTTGTGCACAATTGTAATGTTCTTCGCCTACAATGTCAGCACGCAAAATCCGTGAGGTAGAATCCAATGGGTCAACAGCTGGGTAGATACCTAATTCAGCAATCTTGCGAGACAATACAGTGGTGGCGTCTAAGTGAGCAAAAGTTGTTGCAGGAGCAGGGTCAGTCAAGTCATCGGCAGGAACATAAACGGCCTGCACAGAAGTGATTGAACCATTCTTTGTTGAGGTGATGCGCTCTTGCATAGCACCCATCTCCGAAGCAAGCGTTGGCTGGTAACCCACCGCGGAAGGCATACGACCTAATAGGGCGGATACTTCAGAGCCTGCTTGAGTGAAGCGGAAAATGTTATCAATGAAGAAGAGAATGTCGCGGCCTTTGCCTTGTCCATCTCCATCGCGGAAATATTCTGCCACCGTAAGACCGGAAAGAGCCACACGTGCGCGTGCGCCAGGAGGTTCATTCATCTGACCAAACACAAAGGTAGCTTTTGAATCCTTTAAGTCTTCTCTGTTTACTTTTGAAAGATCCCAGCCACCCGCATGAAGCGATTTCATGAATTCTTCGCCATAGTTGACTATGCCTGCTTCAATCATTTCGCGCAGAAGGTCATTTCCTTCACGGGTTCTTTCACCTACACCGGCAAACACAGAAAGACCTGCATAAGCTTTAGCAATATTGTTAATCAATTCCTGAATTAATACTGTCTTACCCACGCCAGCACCCCCAAATAATCCGATCTTACCACCTTTTGAATAGGGTTCAATCAGGTCAATTACTTTAATACCAGTATATAATATTTCTTGAGACGTAGAGAGATTTTCATAAAGCGGAGCCGACCTGTGAATAGGTAGCGATTTTGTTCCTTTGGGCTGAGGAATTCCATCAATTGCCTGACCAACAACATTGAAAAGTCTGCCTTTAATATCTTCACCAATTGGCATTTGGATAGGGGCTCCCGAGTCGGTCACTTTCATGCCGCGTACAAGGCCTTCAGTACCATCCATAGCAATGGTCCTCACTCTGTCTTCACCTAAGTGTTGCTGACATTCCAATACCACTACGGTACCGTCTCCTTTTGTTACTTGCAAAGAATCCAGAATGTTGGGCAATTTCATGCCCGCATCGTCAAATGCAACATCAACTACGGGGCCGATTACCTGCGTTATTTTACCAAAATTTCCCATTTAAATATGATTTATGAGTTGGAATGATGTTTTACTAAACTGACTTATTAGGTCAAAATTTCCGATCGCAAAAATAGGTTTTTATGGTGTTAATCCAAACTTGAAATATAATGGATTTCACCAATCCAGACATGATCGGCAGCTATCAGAAAATCAAGCTGTTATCGATTAATATATTCGAAACTTGACAGTTCGAAATTCAAGCACTCTTCAATTGGATTCGAAACGTTGTTCCTAGAATTTCATCGGAGGATTTGACAAATATTTTGCCGTCATGATACAACTCAATTATCCGTTTGGCCAAAGCCAATCCCAGTCCCCAACCTCTCTTTTTAGTAGTAAAACCAGGCTTAAATACATTGGTGATATTGGCTTTTGGGATGCCTTTCCCAGTGTCAGATATGTCAACGAATACTTTTCCTTCACTGCCCCTTAAAATCTTAATTGCTATCGTGCCAGTGTTGCCCATTGCGTCCACTGCATTTTTACATAAATTTTCAATTACCCATTCAAATAGAGGGGCATGTACTTTTGCGGTTATGGTTTCGGACAACGTATAAACTTCAAAATTAATTTTTGAGGAAACACGGGGCTGCAAGTAGCCTACTACGTTATTAATTATTCCATATATATTTTCTCCTTTTAAAGTAGGAGTTGAGCCAATGCTAGAAAATCGTTCCGTAACAATTCGAAGTTTCTTAATGTCTTTGTCCAACTCTTCTACAATTCCTTTGTTTTTGATTTCAGGATCATCGCGAAGAACTTCTATCCAGGCCATGAGTGACGAAATAGGCGTGCCTAACTGATGCGCGGTTTCTTTGGCAAGACCTACCCAAATGCGATTTTGCTCAGACGTGCGAGAATAATTAAAGGCCAGGTAGGAGATGAATCCAAAGATGGCAATCACGGAAAGCTGAATATAGGGATAAGCTTTTAGTTGAGTAAGCAGGAAAGAATTTTCGTAGTAAACATATCCCAGGTTCTCAAAATCGCCTGATTCATTTCGGTATGTCATTTGAATTGGACTAAATGACTCTGCCATGTCTTCTACTTTCTGTTTTAAGAAGATGTTCCTTTTTTCTTTCGACAGAGCCTCATCCAGATCAATATTTGCGTACTGATATTCATTATCTTTTGTAATCCAGATTACAGGTATTGATTTGTTTTTGAAAATGATCTCATCTGTGATGAAGAAAATATTTTCCTCGTCAACATCACTTAGTGTATACTCTAACGCTTTCGCAAACAGATCTACCTGTTGTTTTTCACGTTCCTTTAATTCCTCAACCAAGACATTTGTATAGTAGACAGAGGCAATGCTAATAACGATTGAAACGGCAAGAATAACCCACTTCAGTTTAGTGTTATCCTGGTAAAATTCGATAGGAGGCAGTGCAGCCATGGTGTTGAAGGTAAATAAAAAAACCGGATGCTTCGTCCGGTCTTGTTTTTCTTGGTGGCGAAATTATTAACGATGATTTATTTTCAAGGATTATTCCTTCATTAGAAACCATTTAGCCATCACTTTATAGCTTACTTTTGTTCCTGTCATCAAAATTCCCACGCGGTATATTCGCCCTGCAATCCAGGTTGTTAAAATAAAACCTGCTATCAATAATACCATTGAGAGGGCAAGTTCCCATGCAGGCACACCAAATGCTATCCTTCCTACCATTGCCACAGGTGATGTGAATGGAATAATAGAGAGCCAAAAACTAACCGAACCATGAGGATCCCTCAAAATAAACATAAACAGACCCATATAGCCAACGAGCAGCGGCAGCGTTATCGGAAACTGGAATTGTTGCGATTCCTGAATAGAGTCCACAGCCGACCCAACGGCAGCAAAGAGCGCCCCATACAAAAGATAGCCACCTAAAAAATAAAAGATGAAGACAACTGCAATTTTGGCAAAGGGAATCTCATTAATGTTACCAAGCAGGTCGTTGATCTTAGAATTTTTTTGCGTCATGATCTCCTTGGCATCTTCATTCTGATCCATTTTTTTTGTCATCTGCTCCATTGCTTGCTTCTGTGGCATCTCTAATCCAAAATAACTAAGCACACTTGTGGACAAAACGCCTATGAGAATAAACCAAATCAAAAACTGAAGGATTCCTACTGATGCAATACCAATGATCTTTCCCAACATAAGCTGAAACGGCTTAACAGAAGAAACGATGACTTCTACAATTTTGGACGTCTTTTCATCGATTACTCCTTGCATGATCTGAATGCCGTAGATCAAAACAAACATGTAGATTAATATACCCAGCCCAAATCCTAACCCGTACAATATTCCGGAGTTACTTGATTTCTCTTCGCCTGTTTCACTGAGGTTGATTTGCTTAAGGCTGATATTTGTTTTCAGACGCTTGAGGGTTTCCTTGTCAATTTTATATTCCTCAAGTTTCAGATCGCGCACGCGTTCTTCAAGAATGGATTCCAGGTCGCCTACTTTTTCAATGCTAGGATTTTCTTGCGTGTAGATTATCAACCCGGTGGGATTGTTGATATCAAAAGTTGGGATATAGAGCAGTGCAAAGTCTTTTGTTTCGTTGTAAACTTTTTTGGCCTGTTCGAGAGGAATTTGAAGTTGGACAAAATTGAACCGCTTGTTATTATCAAAAATAAATTTTCCACTTTCGTCCACTACTTGCACCGTGTCTGCCTTGGCTGATTCGGCTTCGCGAATCATAATGTACATGAGCCCTCCAATAATCAGAGGGAAAATAAGAGGCACCAGTATGGTCGCAATCAGAAATGATTTTTTTTGTACCCTCGTTAAAAACTCCCGTTGAATGATTAACCAAATTTTATTCATAGCCTAATGTGTCAGGTACTGGATTATACTTCTTGCAAATGTTTTTTCAGTGATTCATCCGTTATTTGATTGAGTGGCCAGGTTAATAAA
>JAENVX010000314.1 GCA_016650355.1 Bacteroidia bacterium
TAGCTCAACTCCATCCGACCGCACATGTGCAAAAAAGTTCATAGGCTCCAAAGGCGCGTGCGACAAGAAAGGACATTGATATTCCTTTGTGATCACTTTTGCTGCAGACTTGAACGCAGCGACAACGTCTCCATCTGTGCGTCTTACTGTCGCTCCTTCCTTGCTATCCATCAATTCCTTGAACAATCTATCATGGTCGGCTGTGCTTTCAATTGCACCTTCTGCCTCATACTCAATCTTCAATAATTTGCGCGCCTTATTTACCTGCCAGGTAGATTTACCTACAACAGCTACATTGTTTTTGAACGTGACAACATCCGTAATGCCGGGCATTGCCTTAGCAGCAGCTGCATCAACCGATTTTATTTTCATTCCAAATGCAGTAGGACGTTGGAGCATGGCATACAACATACCTTCGCGATAAAAATCAAGACCATACAATGGCTTGCCTGTAATCATCTCATGATTGTCAACATTAGACACGGCTGTTCCAATGAGCTTGAAGTCCTTTTTATCTTTTAATGTCACTTCCGTTGGAACTGGAATAGAGGATGCATCGGTGGCGAGTTCACCATAACTTAACTTGCGTCCGCTTTCCTTGTGATAAACAAAACTTGAATCAGTTGTTAAGCTGCCGGCTGACACATTCCATTTTTTTGCCGCTGCTTCTACCAGCATTTGTCTTGCCGTAGCACCTGCTTTGCGAAGCCGTTCCCAGGAATGTGGGACTGCCCCACTACCACCCGTCAATTGACGTTCGTATTTTTTTGCATCCAGGTTGGCCTGCACCACTTTCACTTTCTTCCAGTCGGCATCCAACTCTTCGGCAACGACCATCGGAAAAGATGTTTTGATGTTTTGGCCTAGTTCAGGGTTTGGCGAAAAGATGGTTATCGTTCCATCGGGAGATATTGAGAGGTAGTTATTAAAACTAATTTCACCAGCAGTCTCAACTGTGCCATCACTGGATACATTGAGGACAGACGCAAATGAATCGGTTAATTGAAAGCCTAACAAAAGACCACCGCCAGTAGTAGCAGCAATCTTTATAAAATCCCGTCTGTTTGTTTTTAGTAGTGTAGACATGGCTTTGGCTATTTAGTTAGTTTGGATGAAGCTAGCGCGACTGCATCATGAATACGATGATACGTTCCGCACCTGCAAATATTTCCGTTCATAGCCGTATCAATCTGAGCTGATGTTGGCTTAGGATTTTTGCTGAGCAAAGCGGATGCTGTCATAATCTGACCCGCTTGACAATACCCACACTGTGGCACATCAATTTCCGCCCAGGCCGCTTGAACAGGGTGATCCCCATTAGCAGACAGGCCTTCAATTGTGGTAACAGATTTTGTTCCAACTGCTGAAACAACCACCGAACACGAACGAACCGCTATGCCATTTAAATGCACCGTGCATGCACCGCATTGACCAATGCCACAGCCGTATTTAGTCCCGACCAGGCCGAGAGTGTCGCGAAGTACCCACAAAAGAGGAGTATCTGCATCAACATCAGCCTCAACGGTTTTGCCATTTACTTGCAACTTGTATTGAGCCATTGTTTTTTGAATTTTGTTTGACAAGCTAAGTTAAGAAAAAATAACGGGGGCACCTTAACACTTCAAAGGGATTACATACATGGTTATATTGGAAAGCGAACGGGCAATAACTTAATTTAATTTGATCTGTAAATTGCAATTAGTAAATATGTAGTCAATCTCCTTAATTGGATGGCCTTGAGCTCATTGAAAAACAATTGAGTTAAGACAAATAACACGCGCATAGGAAAATAAGCAATTAATGACAAAACTAATATTAGCCTCATCGATAGCACTATTGTTTGGATGCACTTCTATCATGAAAGGTCCGGAAATACAGCAATGGACAACGTATGAGGCTACCCTAACTTCAGAAAAAAATTATGAGAATGGTTACACCGATACTGATGTGTGGGCTGTCTTCAAAAACAATAAAGGAGATTCACTCCACAGGCCAGCCTTCTGGGATGGTGGCCATACCTGGAAAATTAGATTTACTCCACCCGATGCGGGCACATTATGGACATGGAAATCTTATGCCATCGATCACGACAAGGGCCTTGAGGGCCAAACCGGATCGCTCTCATCGGTGAACTATACTGGCGAAAACAATTTATTAATGCATGGCTTACTGAAAATGTCATCGGGCAAGAGAAATGTTGTTCACGCGGATAGTACACCATTTTTGGTCGTTGGAGATACACCTTGGAGTATTCCATTTCGTGCAACATACAATCAGGTAACTATTTATGCTAAAGATCGTCAACAGAAAGGCTTTAACACTGTTTTGCTAATGTCTGTTCAGCCCGACCAATTTGCAGAAGGTCCAGAAGCCCGTGACACAGTTCTTGGATTCGACAGGGGCTTCGAAGATTTACATCAGGGTCATTTAAATAAACTTAAGCCCGACTACTTTCAGTACCTGGATTCATTGATTTACATTTTGGTGGAACATGAAATCGTACCAGTTTATCAACCTGTCTTCCATGGATTTGGATGGAAAGGTAAAACGGTGTTAGGCGTTACAGCGGATGTTTATGAGTATGCGCGTTACTGCAAATATCTTGTTGCACGCTTTGGTAGCATGCCGGCCTTTTGGTTGGTAAGTGGGGATGGTACTGGTCGTGATCAGGGAGTAAAACCCGGTGGAGAAGAAGTAGAAAAGTGGGATTGTTATTCACAGCCAACAGGTATTCACTATAATCCTGCTGACAACTTTTTGGCTGCATGGGCGCAAGGTGATAGCACCAAATGTTTTCATTTCAATCGAACCTACCAGGAAGAACCCTGGCTTGATTTTCAATGGGCTCAGACTGGACATGATGGAAACCATCTTACGTATAAAGTCGAGGGCATGTATGAAAACCAACCCACAAAGGCCAACCTGAACGGTGAACCTACCTATGAAGGAATGGGTGGAGGTAAATTAGGATTGGGATGGTGGCAGGGAGAAGAGGCATGGACTCAATTGATGCATGGCGGAACAATGGGCGTAGTATATGGTGCAGCAGGACTCTGGCAATGGAAAGTAACACCAGATGAAGTTGGCTGGGCAGAATGGACGGATCAACCTGTCTCTTGGCGCGAAGCATTAGCTCTGGAAGGAAGTAATTATGTTGGCTATGTTTCAAAAGCATTTCAAGGTTTTGATTTTACAGATATGGAAAAAAGGTGGGATCTGACAGAAGGTAATAAACCACTCTTAGCCAGTGACGGAAAATTTTATGTTGCATATCTGGCAACAGGAGGCAAACTCAAAATAAATAATCTTCCGTTGAACTTACCTTATTTTTGGTTTAATCCTAAAACGGGTGAATTGAGAGAATCGGGGAAGACAAATGCAACTGGACAATTCAATGCACCTGATGCGAATCCCTGGGTGGTGCTCGTTGGAGAGCGGTCAATAGGGCAATAAATTATTTGATTCTTTTCTTTTGATCCTTTTTCTAATTCTTTTATTGTCCAATATGTATTACGGTCTTTTGTTTGCTCGCGAATACCTCTGATCCTACCATTCCAAATACTGCCTGCATCATTGAGATGCATCCGAACATAGCTGAGAACATCGGCTATATAGCGATCATTCTCTTTCGCAACGGGAGCCATTGGCCCATTGTATTCTACTCCATCAACAGGGCCAGTAAGGCCATGCAGTAAAATTTTTACAGGTACCTCAATATCACCCGTAACTCTGGGAGATCCTACCAGTGATGGTGCCAATTGATGTATACCTTTACCGTCTGCGCCATGGCAGGTGGAACAATATTCTTTAAATATTTTATACCCATTCACGATCTGACCGGCAGCATCACCTCCCCTCAACTTATATTTATCCCTTAATCCTTTGATGACGGAAAAAGATGGGTTGAGATTTTCACCTGCTGTAATTTTTATGACTTCATTGTTAGGGTGTGCGTCAAGAATTGCCTTTACTATGGGTTTGGAAGTTTCATTGTTGATTCGCAATGACAATATTAATTGTTGCAATACTTCTGCATCCGGATCATTCGCTAATGCTTTTAGTGCTTCAAAAATCTCCTCATCATTTTGCTTTAAATACCGATCACTAATCCGTATTGCACCGACTCTCACACGAGGATCTTTATCCTGAAAGGCAATTTTCAAAACAGATTTATCAATAGCATCAAGACCTTCCAACGTCCACAAAGCATGTAACCGTTCCTGACCAAAATCTTTATCTGGATTAAACAGCTTCGCCTGCCAGGATTCATTTCCCTCAACCATCGCCACAAGATCGGGCACAACAGATTTATCATTCTTCAAGACAATTAATTTTTGAGCAGTATTGCGCCACCATCCATTGGGATGGTCTAGGTAATCTAATAAATCAGCTGAAGTTTTGTTTAATAACTCTGGCCGCTCGCCAGGGTCCATATCTTCATGTACGATCCGGTAAATTCTTCCACGGCTTACGAATTTGTCATATCCTTTTTCTTTGACAACATCACGCAGATAACTTCCTTCTCCAACCCAATTGCCTTCTTGAATGATGCCTCTGTACATATCTACGATGTATAAGCATCCATCGGGTCCTGTAGCCGCTCCAACGGGTCTGAACAGAGGATCAGTTGATGCGAGGAATTCTGTTTTATCATAAGGGTTTTCCAATACAATTTTTCCATCGATATGATTGACTTTTGCTCTTCGAACTAATCTGCCAACAGGCTCTGGAATAAAAAGGTCACCATAGGCGTTAGGAATTTTGTCGCCAAGAAAAATTTCCTGGCCAGCAACTCCGGTGAATCTATTTAGGGTACTATCACCTTCTCTAATTCTTCGCGGCCCGCCTTGAGCATCTTGTGTTCCCACAATAGGCCATGGCTCCATAAAGGATTCATCCCATTTACCTTCCAGCTCCAGACCACCGTAAATGGGTGGCTGTTGAAATCCAAGTGCCGGAATTTCTGCACCTGCGCGCGAGAAAAATAAGCGACCTGTTGCATCTTGTGTTAAACCCCATTGCCCTACAGCCGGCTCTGGCAAGGTATCACGTACAAACACATTATTCGTAAACCTGTACCGGAAGGCTTTATTGGTTACATACAACCAATTGTCCATGCTCCAGATCATGTTTGCATCCTGATGTTCGAGGTTACGATTGTCGCGCACAGTATCTTCCAATAACAGAATCTTCTCATCAGCAACACCATCTCCATTGGTATCTTTATAGGAATACAAATTTCGCTTATACGTTTCACCAACAAGCAGACGGTCATCCAATGGAAGCATGATACGCGGTAACACCAAGCTATCAATAAAGACAACGCTCTTGTCCATCTTGCCATCACCGTCCGTATCTTCCAAGACAGAAATTCTACTCCATGGTTCGTCTTCATTAGTAGCATCAATATCCTGCATATAGGTCATCATCTGTGCCACATACATTTTGCCATTTCCATCCCACGCGATTGCTACTGGTTCGACAATCATAGGTTCGCTGGCAACTAACTCCATGCGATAGCCTTTCGGCAAATACATCCTTTCAAGACTTTCCTCAGGCGACAAGTTTCTAATCTCAGGATTTGGATTGATTACCGGCTTCTCATAAATCTCATCGCGATACTTTTTTTCCTGGCAAGACAACAACCCAATCGTGCTAAAAGCAATGGTGAAAAGAATGAACCTACTTCCAGGAGATATGAACATATGCGAATTGAGTTTAAAGAAATTTAGCGGGCATCAAGGTACTTAAATAATCGGAACAGATTACTCACAAATTTGGTGAGTGGTAAAATTATGTTTGACTGCCCATGGCAACTTTTGATTCCTGGATAATCTTCTTGCACCAATTCTCGTAAATCAAAATAAAGTCAATAATTTAGAGACTCACATTATTAAAAGGGCGAATTAAATGATGGTGTTTGGTAAGAACTAAAAGACTTAAGCATGAAAAAGTTACTCAACTTTCTTACCGTTATACTATTTTTTATAATAAGCTGCCAGATACTTTCTGCAACTCCAAAGCCAGATACCAAAAAACCTAATATAGTTTTCATAATAGTGGATCAATGGCGTGCACAGGCGACTGGATACTCAGGTGACAAAAATGTAATTACACCTAACATTGATCGCTTGGCATCAAGCAGTGTAAATGTTAAGAATGCTGTCTCCGGAATGCCGGTCTGTACCCCTTTCAGAGCATCGTTAATAA
>JAENVX010000315.1 GCA_016650355.1 Bacteroidia bacterium
AATAGTGTAGTGATAATCATTTTCCTGTTATCATCATCTGTACTCTCAGCACAGACAAATAGATACGTTGTACACTTGAAGGATAAAAATGGCACATCATATTCAGTCTCTAATCCTGAGCAATTTCTTTCTCAACGATCCATCCAAAGAAGAACGAATCAGAAAATTGCCATTGTGGATGAGGATCTGCCGATCAGTGCAAACTATCGTGCACAATTGAAAGCTTCTGGAGCAAATGTATTCTATAGTTCGAAATGGCTCAATTGTGTATTAGTGGAGACAACGCCCGCCATAATTTCAACCGTTCAGTTACTACCTTTTGTTGTTCGAACCGAATTAGTGGCGCCTGGCAAAAAGCTTTCTTCAGGAAGGGTGGGTAACTACAAAAAAAGAAAAGCTTTTTCCTCAGAACTTGCTACCAATTCCCAGCTTTCTATGATTGGAATAGACTCCATGCACAGGGATGGTTTTAAAGGTGAGGGTATTTCCCTTGCGGTTTTCGATAGTGGTTTTGAAGGGGTAAATACGGCATTGCCATTTGAACATATTTTTAATGAGGGTAGGCTTAGTTACACGTTTGATTTCATCGCAAACACCAAAAATGTCTTTCAATACGATGATCATGGAACTGAGGTTTTCTCTGTTATTGCAGCTTATTCACCGGGTATTTTTTCGGGGGGCGCATATGGTGCTTCATACACTCTGTTTGTTACTGAAGATGTGGGCAGTGAGTATCGCATTGAGGAATACAATTGGCTATTCGCTGCCGAAAAAGCGGACAGCACTGGCGTTGATGTTATAAATGCTTCGTTGGGATATAATCTATTCGATGATGCAACAATGAATTATAATAAGGAAACAGATTTGGATGGCAATACCGCGATCGTGAGTTTTGCGGCAAAGAAGTCACTCGAAAAAGGAATGATGGTTGTGAGCAGCGCAGGAAATGAAGGCTCTAACTCCTGGAAATTTGTTACCCCACCAGCTGATGTTGACGGAGTGTTAGCGATAGGCTCAATAACTGCGACAAAAGTAAAGAGTTCTTTTAGCTCCATTGGCCCCACATCTGACGGAAGAATCAAACCAGATGTTGTAGCATTGGGTTCGAGTACGTCTGTAATTACCTCTACGGGCTCACCAGGAAAAGTAAGCGGAACATCGGTTGCAGCGCCACTCATTACCAGCCTTGTAGCAGGTGTGTGGCAACGATATCCACAGTTGACTACCGGTGAACTTTATAACGCCATTATAAACTCTGCAGATCAAGCACAAAACCCAGATCAGCTAAAGGGCTATGGCATTCCTAATTACAATTCAGTTAAAAATTATTTGGAAGCTGTACTAATTGATGAGGACATCGTTATTTACCCTAACCCAACAAACGATTCCATTAGAGTTGCCTTTAAGAAAGCTGAAGGACAATCTGTAGTTATATCAATTTACAACCTACAGGGGAAAGTGTTTTCAGAATATACCGTAGCGGTGACCTGGCAAAACAATCCAGTTATCGTTAACCTTTCTTCTTTTTCTCCTGGCCTATATTTTATCAAAGTAAAAGCCAACGACTCTGTCAAAATAGTTAGGATCGCTAAACTTTGAACTTCAAACCAACGATCACCTTTTCAATCTGTTAAGGATAATTATATTTGTGTGATGAAACCAATCGTTGCACCTTCAATTCTTGCCGCTGATTTTGCTAATCTCGAAAAAGAAATTTCGATGATTAACGAAAGTCAAGCCGACTGGGTACATGTGGATGTAATGGATGGTGTTTTTGTTCCTAACATTTCAATGGGGATACCGGTAGTAGAAGCCATTAAACGATATAGCAAGAAACCACTGGACGTCCATTTAATGATTGTGCGACCAGAACAATTTGTAGAAGCCTTTCGTAAGGCGGGAGCTGAAGTAATTTCGGTCCATGTAGAAGCGTGTGATCATCTCCATCGAAATATTCAACAGATAAAGGCCCTGGGTGCAAAAGCAGGGGTAGCAATAAATCCGCATACCTCTATTCAGACCTTGGAAAATGTAATTGACCAAATCGACCTTATTTGTGTTATGTCCGTTAATCCAGGCTTTGGAGGGCAGAAGTTTATCGAAGGCACCTATAAGAAAATTGAAGGCCTAAAAAAGTTGATTCAGAATTCTGGATCAAAGGCGTTGATTGAAATTGATGGAGGAGTTAACCAGGACAATGCTCAGTTGTTGCTAAATGCAGGTGCTGATGTTTTGGTAGCGGGCAATTTCGTTTTTTCCTCAGGCAACCCTAAGGAGGTAATTCAACGTTTAAAATCATTGGGCTGATTGCTAACAAAATCCCGGCAACAAATTTGTTTAGATTTAGTAAAGGACTTTGCCATGCGTCTCATTACGTTCATTTGCCTATTCTCAATTTCATTTGGATGCTCGCAGAGAACGGTAACCC
>JAENVX010000316.1 GCA_016650355.1 Bacteroidia bacterium
ATCATCTGGTGCGTTAGCCCGAAATTCCTGTAAAGAGTACAACACCTGACTGGCACAACGCAAATTCAAGTTCAGACGAATGCAATCATTTACTGTGCCTTGCAACTCAACACCTGTTATGAAAGATCGAACAGGGGTAAAGCCAAGTTCGATGATTTCCTTTTCCAGGAAAGGCGTTATACGTTTTGGACACGTAACAATAATTCGACTAGCGGTGGTAAAAATGCTCATGTGCGAATATACTATTACGTTAATTGTTATTCAGGAATATTGAAATCCGGATAATATGTATGATTTAGTTAAAACCCTAGAACACACCATCCAGGTGATATCCTTAAATTTTTACAAAACTGCGTCCAAATATTAAAAGTGAGTTCGTCATTAGGGTATTAAGTCAAATCATTAACCAAAAACTATTATGAAAAAATTCATCGTAATCTATCACACTCCCACTGAGGCAGCAAAGCAAATGGCGACCGTGTCAAAAGAAGATCAGGCGAAAGGCATGGAGGGCTGGATGGTCTGGGCACAGAAATGCGGAGACAAACTGGTTGACATGGGAGGAACAAACACTCCGTTCAATATGATTTTAGTGATAGTGAAAGGTCGTTGCTTACATCCGAATATACTTTAGCAATAACAATGGATAATTTATGGAAGGAAGAGGCGATCCAGGATGATATGCTGAGAATGATGTTTGCATGCTGCCATCCGGAAATTGAAACTGAAAATCAAATAACCCTTATTCTAAAAACACTATGTGGTTTTAGTACAGCAGAAATCGCAAAAACATTTCTGACCTCAGAAGATACGATCTCGAAGCGACTCTATCGAACAAAGGAATTCTTCCGTCAAAAGAAAATAAATCTAAAAATTCCATCTGAAGAAGCGTTGAAAAGCAGAAATGAGGCCGTTCTAAATTCAATTTATCTTTTGTTTAACGAAGGATACAACTCGACTAGTTCTGATGAGCTGATACGGAAAGATTTAATTGAAGAAGCAATGCTGCTTTGCAAACTATTGGCTGAAAACAAAAAAACTCAACAGCCTGAAACCTTTGCGCTGATGGCGTTGATGTGCTTTCACTCCTCCAGAAGTGCTGGTCGACAGACACCAGAAGGGGAAATTATTTTGCTGGATTATCAGGACAGGAGCAAATGGAGTAATGAGTTGATTGTTGCTGGGAATGATTATTTGAACAAAGCCGCATTCGGAGATAGCATCAGCTCTTACCACATCGAAGCCGCCATTGCATTTGAACATTGCACAGCCACAACTTTTGAAACCACTAATTGGGCGAGAATCCTAGAGCTTTATGATTGGCTATGTAGATTATCACCCTCATACATAACCGAGATGAATCGCGCTGTCGTAATTCTAAAACTTCAGGGTGCAACGGAAGCGCTGATTGCTTTGCAAAATATTGCGGGCAAAAAGGAACTTGAATCCTATTATCTTTATCATAGCCTGCTTGGAGAAGTTTATTCAAAACAACTTGAAACCAAAAAGGCAATTACTCATTTTGAAAAAGCAATGCACCTCACAAAATCAGAAAGAGAAAAAAGTTTGCTGGCAGAGAAAATCAATGTGCTGTCAAGCTAAAAACATCCCGCAGAAATCGCTTTTCTTACGATAAGATTTTATTGTAGGAGGCTCCTATTCCTCTAATCAATGAAGAACTGAATCCCTGATGTTCCATTTCATTTAAGCCTACAATCGTACACCCTTTTGGTGTGGTCACTTTATCAATTTCTTCTTCGGGATGGCGGTTGAGTTTTAATAAGAGTTCCGCAGCGCCCTTAACTGTCTGAGCCGAAATAAGGCTTGCTGTCTTTGCATCAAACCCTATTTCAATTCCTCCTTGTG
This sequence comes from Bacteroidia bacterium, assembly GCA_016650355.1. Classification (GTDB taxonomy): domain Bacteria; phylum Bacteroidota; class Bacteroidia; order Cytophagales; family Cyclobacteriaceae; genus ELB16-189. The sequence continues at coordinate 1,867 of JAENVX010000316.1, forward strand.
TTGCCGCTCTTATAAAGCGAAGCGCATACGCTATCCCACAAGCCCCTAGAACGGTTGCAGCATCCATCAGCTTTTCATCAATGGCAATGGTAATCCCCAGTTGATTAAATAAAACCGATACATAGCTAATCTGTTCATCATTCGCTGATTGATGACAAAGGCATGTGACTGATTCCTGTATGGCAATGGCAGTATTTGGCATAGCCCTAAATAATGGAACCCCATTGTCAAATATGGCCGCGAGATCTTTAAGAAAGATGCCGGTGACTACACTAATAACAATGTGTTTTTTCGGATTGAATGATATTTTCAACCCTTCTAATACCTCTTTAACATTAAATGGCTTGAGTGCAACTATGATTACATCACTACTTTCGATCGCAGACTGATTATTATCCGTTACGTTAACACCTTGAACTTTTAAACTATCAAGGCGAGAAAGATTTCTTCTCGTAATAGTAATATCGCCTGGTTTTGCAAATGAACTTTTAATAAGTCCTTCGGCAATTGCAGCACCCAAATTTCCTCCACCGATGATGGCTATTTTCTTAGAATTCATATACCTGTTGTTAAATCAAGGTTTCAAGTTACTGAGGTTTTTTGTTAATGCTTCTTAACTTTTGATTTGTCTTGATTTAGATGCTACTAAATCGTTTGCAAACTGACTACTTATATTAACTTGTGCGCCCATTAGGACTGTCGTAAACGAAATTCTTTATGTCGCACAACGAAATTCTTGAGAGCATCAGAAAAAGAAATCCAAACGAACCAGAATTTTTGCAGGCTGCGGAAGAGGTCATTCTTTCTATCATGCCGGTGCTCGACCGAAACCCTGCATTTACCAAGTTGAGAATATTAGAAAGGATGTTGGAACCTGAACGATTGATTTCGTTTCGGGTAACGTGGCTAGATGACAAAGGAGATGTACAGTTGAATCGAGGTTATCGCATACAGATGAATAGCGCCATCGGTCCATACAAAGGTGGCTTGCGTTTCCACCCTTCTGTTACACCAAGTGTTTTAAAGTTTCTAGCCTTCGAACAGATTTTTAAAAATGCGCTAACGGGAATTCCAATGGGCGGGGCCAAAGGCGGTTCCGATTTTGATCCGAAAGGAAAATCAGACAACGAAGTGATGAAATTCTGCCAGGCTTTTATGGGCGAACTCGCGCGCCACATCAACCACAGACTTGATGTGCCTGCCGGAGACATTGGTGTAGGTGGCCGGGAGATCGGCTTTTTGTTTGGGGCGTATAAGAAAATTAAAAACGAATTTACAGGTGTGCTTACAGGTAAGGGAATTGGTTGGGGCGGTAGTTTAATTCGCACAGAAGCAACAGGCTATGGGCTGATCTATTTTGCGGAAAATATGTTGCAGGAGAAAAAAGAATCTATTAAAGATAAAACCTGTTTGGTTTCCGGCTCAGGCAATGTGGCGCAATATGCCATCGAAAAAATTATTCACCTTGGTGGAAAAGCTGTCACATCATCTGATTCTAACGGGTATGTGTACGATGAAGCTGGTTTTACACAAGAGAAGCTGGATTTTCTAAAAGACTTGAAGAACAATCGAAGAGGAAGGATTAAGGAATATGCCGATAAATATAAATGTGTTTATGTAGATATTGATTCCAAAGCAGATCATAATTCGCTTTGGAACATCAAGGCTGATTGTGCTTTTCCTTGTGCCACACAAAATGAGATAAACGAAAAGGACGCGAATAACCTCGTGAAGAATGGGGTGAAGTTAGTGGGTGAAGGCGCTAATATGCCAACATCGATTGACGGAATAAATGTTCTATTGGCTAATGGCATAAGCTATTCTCCTGGGAAAGCTTCTAATGCTGGTGGTGTGGCAACTTCGGGATTGGAAATGACCCAAAATTTTATGGGCTCTAATTGGACTCGTGAAGAAGTAGATGCTAAACTTGTTGGCATCATGAAAAACATACACGATACCTGTCTTGCTGCAGCTAAAGAATACGGTAAGCCAGGCAACTATATGGTAGGTGCAAACATTGCAGGATTTTTAAAAGTGGCTAAAGCTATGCAAGCACAAGGGGTGATTTAATTGCACCTTCAAATTTTTTATATTGAAATTTTAGACATCTGCGACTGCACAGCTATCGCGACTAATGCTCACGGCTGACAAAGAATTACACATATGACTCCTTCTAAGGTCAATACTTCGCAGGCTTCCCTTGTGCTGGTGTTGTATCGCGAATGAATTCACGGATGTGCTCATTCGAAGTAGATAAATCTTCTGCGCGCAAATACATCATGTGACCGCTGCGATATCCTTTAAAGCGAAGGCGATCTTTCATTTTTCCACTCGGGTCAAGCTGCCACATGGAATACTTTGCATCAAAATAAGTGGTAGCTCCATCAAAATAACCTGATTGAAACATCACTTGCATGTATGGGTTTTCTGCCATGGCCTGGCGCAGGTTGTCTCCCGTTTTATCATTGGTTCTATCCCAAGGATGCACCGATCCAAACATATTGTATTTGATATCCGTCTTGTATTTCAGCGTCTCGCGTAAGTAATAATTGATGGCAGGCGTAAAAGAATGCAACCAGGATGTAAGTTCAGAATTGTAATCAGGTCGTTCACCAGCTTGCATTTTATCGATGCCCAAATAACGTGAATCTAAACGGCCTACTGTAAATCCTTTTTCACGTAATAGTTCTTTCCAGAAAAACTGAGTGGGCACTGCCAAATTATGTTGCAAGACTGTCTTCTCGGAAAGTCCAGAATAACGGGACATTTTAGATGCCATCTGATTTCTTTTCTGCTCATCAATAAAGCCTCCTTTAGAAAGTGCCGGGATTAATTCATCGATGGTGAACGCCTCTACCTCCGGAAGAATATCATTCAAATCTTTTTGCTGCAAATCGGGTGTTAATGCCTTTTGATACCATGCTGCTGCAGCAAAATAAGGCAACGACAATGCATCATTCACCGGCCCATCGCGCATGAGTCCCAATTCTGTTGGCGAAACTAAAATCACTCCATTAAGATACATCCAGTGTGAATTCTGAAGCTCGAGGGCTAGCCCTGCTACACGCGTTGTTCCATAGCTTTCACCAATCAAATATTTTGGTGAATTCCACCTGTTATTGCGCGATACAAAAGTATTTAGCCACTCGGCCAGGTAGGTGATGTCTGCATTCACTCCGAAGAAAACTGCTCGTTCCGCTTTAGGGTCTAATATTCTTGAGTAGCCTGTGTTAACCGGATCAATATATACTATGTCTGCTACATCAAGGATGGAGTGTGGATTATCACGGATCCCATAGGGTTGAACAGGATAACCTTCGTCATCAATGTTAAGAAGTTTTGGTCCAGTGTACGCTATGTGCATCCACACCGAGGCAGAACCAGGTCCTCCGTTGAATGACAATACCAGAGGGCGTTTACCTTTATCGCTAATATCAGTTCGTTCGTAATACGTATAGAAAAGTGAAGCAATTGTCTTACCTTCTTTATCCCAGACGGGTTGTGTGCCAGCCGTAGCCTTATAGGGAACTACTTTTCCTTTGATTGTAACCTGACTGTTTGTAACAACAGAAGACTCCGCCTGAAGTGCGCGATCTTGCGCCACAGTTGTTGAAAAAAAAGTGAGCACAATTGCGATACCAGAAATAAACTGCTTCATGTACATAGATTAATTATACTTAGGATAAAAAATTAGGC
>JAENVX010000317.1 GCA_016650355.1 Bacteroidia bacterium
AACAACCGCCCTCACGCGACCCATCTTTTCAAGCAACCGTTCTTCTCTTACAAATTTCTCATCGGCCATCTCTAGTCTGGCAACCAATTGAAAAGAAAGTGCTCCTACCAGAAAATTACCTTTCCAATTAGGATAGCGGTCGCTCGTTACCTTTGTTAATCCACATGGCGCAATGGAAGGCACCCAATACCGAATCGGTTGTTCCATTCCTTCTTTCTCTGTGACTTCGGTAATGATGGTACCATCATAGTTAATACCATAAGTGATCACTGGCCATCCATAATTTTTTCCCTTCTCAACACGATTTAACTCGTCTCCACCTTTAGGTCCGTGTTCATGATTCCAAAGCATTCCTGTTTCACTATCAAAATAGAGTCCTTGTAAATTACGATGACCATACGACCAGATTTCTGGTTTAGCGCCAGGAGTATTTACAAACGGATTGTCTGTTGGTACTTTGCCGTCATCGTGCAGGCGAAGTACTTTTCCCAAATGATTGGTTAGATCCTGGGCGTTCTCTTTTTTTCCACGCTCGCCAGAGGTAAAGAATACATAGCCATTTCCGTCAAAAGCAATGCGCGAACCGAAATGAATATCCGATGATGATAAAGGCATTGCCTGAAATAATTCTTCAAGATTAATAAGTGCATTACCTTCTAATTTTGCCCGCGCCAGGACTGTTCCTCCTTCTTCGCCTTGTGGTTTTGCATACGTAAGATAAATCCATCCATTGTTGGCATAGTCAGGGTGAAGTTGAATGTCTAAAAGTCCACCTTGCCCCTTGGAACGCACTATTGGCACTCCGGAAATTTCTTCGTCTAATAATTTCCCGTCCTTGATGACTCGTATCTTACCTTCACGCTCGGTTACAAGTGCGCGGCCATCCGGAAGAAACACCATACCCCATGGGCTCTTAAGCGCTGAAGTAATAGTGTCTACTATGAAATTTTGTTTTTCAGAGCTGACTGCCGCTCCGATTATTTGCTCCTCTTCATCAGGTGATGTTGCACAAGAAGCAAAAGCAAAAATTGTTGCTAAAACAGTGAATTGAAATAATCGTTGAGTCATCATTATTATTTTTTGATAGATCTTGTACCTTTTTGCTAAGGCTTTAGTGCTATGAGAACTTATAAAGCACGCACCTTAATATTTCTGTAGTAGACAGGGGCACCATGGTCTTGCAGAGAAATCGCCCCAATCTTTGATGTGTTCCATCCAGGATACTCTACCCATTTACTTTTTTTATACCGTTCAATAAAGTCTGTACTTCCTTCTTCAAACTCAACCGTTTTTTCTCCGTTCAACCAATGTTCTACATGACCATTATTATAAATTATGCGTGCAGTGTTCCACTCACCAACGGGCATTAGCTTTTTGGTTGCAGGAGAAGCGAACATATCATAGTTGCTTCCCGCTTTTTGTGCATCCTTCAGTTCACCCTCCCATCCAGCATCATCAATTACCTGATACTCCGGCCCTGTTTCATAATCCTGTTTGTACTCGGGTTGCTCAATCACATGATAAAGAATTCCGCTGTTACCGCCTGGTGTGATCTTCCAATCGATAGTCAACTCAAAATTTCCATATTGCTTTAAGGTAGTAAGTGATCCCCCAGCATCCTCACCAAGGCCTCGCCCATCGCAGACAATCATATCATCTTGTACACTCCATAACGGCCCAATGGTATCTTGATTAAATCGTTTCCATCCTGCAAACGAGCTACCGTCAAACAACAATTCCCATCCAGCAGCTACCTCTTCTTCTGTTAACGAATTCAATGTTGGATTACCTTCTTCTTGTTGAGAATCTGATTTCTGGCAAGAAAACCCTATCAAGGTTAATAGAATTGCAATGCATGCATAGATAACACGTGATTGTTTCATGGCGATTTAATGGTTAAGGATTTTTATGAGTTGATTATTCATTGCCTACTCTAGTAGGCAAGATCGATACTTTTCGATACTAAACCGGTTCGGCTACTTCAGCCTTTCTTTTTACGTGAAACATAAACTGCTTGTCCATGCTTAACTCATAAATAGCCTCACGCATCAATTGAGAAGCCTTTTGAGACTGCTGTAGTACCTGTAATAAATCTTTTGCTACCGCGGAGGCCTTGATATTGTTTAATGCCTTTCCATGGGATACTTCCAGCACAAACGCATATCCTGTCTTTTCCCTTATCCCCACAGCTTTGAATTCGTGACCGTAAAGTTTGTATTGCTGAGGGTCTTTTTCCGCTGCCAACATTAATTGCAGAATTACAGGGCGGTATTTACTCCACAAAGAAGCATAATGGCTGAGTTCAGAATACATAATCGGTTATATTGTTTAAAATTTCAAAAGATCAGTGGCAATCCCTTCAGTTTAGATACTTAAATATGAAAAGAGTGGCAATATACCACTTTTTAAGCCTAATAATTGGCTTCTGAGGAGTGAATTGATTCAGAGTTTTATTAATTATGGCCTACAAACTTATGAAGACTAAGCTTTTCTTGTATTTCCTTATGTGCCTTGTCTGGAGCTGTTCCGAAGCTCAAACGAAGAACATTAGACTAATTGTCCGGGGTGATGATATGGGATACTCACACAGTGGCAATGTAGCGCTCATCAAGTGCTATCAAGAAGGAATTGAACGATCCATTGAAATAATCACCCCGTCTCCCTGGTTTCCGGAGGCCGTTAAAATGCTAGCTGAAAATTCCACTGTGGACGTAGGCATTCACCTCGCGCTTACGAGCGAATGGGATAATGTAAAGTGGAGACCTCTATCAGATTGCCAAAGTCTGAAGGACGCTGATGGATATTTCTATCCTATGGTTTCTCCCAACAAAAATTACGCGGGGCAATCAATCAAGGAAAATAAGTGGAAACTTCAGGATGTTGAAAAGGAGTGGCGTGCCCAGATTGAACTAGCTCTAAAAAAAATACCACGCATTAGTCATCTTTCAGCACATATGGGTTGTGCTAACTTGAGTGACTCTACTCAAATGCTATATAAACGCCTTGCTAAGGAGTATAAAATAGATATTGACCCCAAAGAGTTTGGTGTAAAAAGCATTAGCTATTCGGGCCCTCACACGACAGCAGATGAAAAAGTTGAAAGTTTTATTAACATGCTGGAGCAACTTACACCTGGGAACACCTATCTGTTTGTTGACCATCCCGGATTGAACGACTCTGAATTACAGGCTATTCACCACATAGGATATGAAAACGTGGCCATGGATCGCCAAGGCGTGACCGACCTGTGGACAAATTCAAAAGTCAAAGTGGTAATTAAAAAGAAAGGAATACAACTCATTAGCTATAAGGACTTGCTAACCTTGAAATCAGAATAGCTCGTTAGCACCAAAAGCCTCGCAGCTTGACTTCGCCTTTCAATCTAAATATTCAATTATTTTTCTTCTTCTTTCTAAAACTCTCATCAACAATACCCGCTTCGAATAATAGGGCCCGAAGCTGCTCATCCTTGCCGTCCTTCAGCCAACAATACACCATCCTCATTTGCCATTAAATTTCCCTGACAAAATCCCAATGTTAAACCGATTGCTTGTTGTGATTCCGGTGTACGCTTAGGACCCCAAAAAATGGAAGGAGGCCATATGAAACAAATCATTCTGTTGTGCCTGTAAAACGGTACACCATAGGATACTTTTTCCTCAGCTTTTGGTAAGCACTCCAAAATAAGGGAGCGCAGGCGTTTCATGATTGTCTGCTCCTCGCGAGGCAATGAAATAATGATCTCATCTACAGATTTACTTGACTTAGCCATTTCCTTTAGTACGACAAAGCTAAAATGTCATACTGACAACCTTATGTCAACAGGTGAATATATTATTACCTCATCCTGTCATTCACCTGAAGGAAAAGAGCGAGAATGGGTGATTACTCACTTCTCAAGGTTTCACTAGGGCTTACGATAGCAGCCCTGATGGATTGATAGGCAATGGAAAGCCATGCCACTATCAATATAATAGCACCGCCACCTACAAAAATGAATGGGCTGATTTCTACTTTATAGGCAAATTCTGTGAGCCAGAGTTGTGTCGTATACCATGCAAGCGGGATGACCGTAACAAAGGCAATTAGTACCAGCTTAGAAAAATCCCTTGACAACAAGGCTACAATGCGAGGAACTGAGGCTCCTAACACTTTCCTTACACCAATTTCTTTTTTTCGTTGTTCCGTCATAAATGCGGTTAGACCTAGTAATCCCATGCAGGCAATGATTATGGCTAACACAGCAAAGGATGTTACAAGTACACTTGTGTTCTGTTCAGCCTTATATTGTCGCTCAATCGTCTCGTCAACAAATTCATATGTAAAAGGATAATCGGGAGCAATCCTCTTCCATTCTTGTTCTACTGTGGCCAAATGATCCGACAGCTGCCCTCCTGCAGCAAACTTTACCGACAGGCACCACGCATTTCGTGGATCCATTCGCAATACCAAAGGCTCAATCGTTCGATGGAGCGATCGGTAATGAAAATCTTTTATTACACCCACAATACGTCCCGCGGGATGTCCATCCAATACGCGGATGGGAGTACCTACAGGCTTTTCCAGCATCAGTTCTTTTACCGCAGCTTCATTTATCAAATATGCCTCCAAGGAATCTGTGGCAAACTCTCGTGAAAGGTTGCGACCATCAATAACATCCAGTCCAAACGTTGTTAGATAATCATAATCTATAATTAACGTATTTATACTCCGTTTAGGAATGTTCATCCCAGGAAAATCATATTGCCATGTTGCGCTCTCTTGTCCCGGCACACCGTTCGAAACAGAAACAGATTTGAGGCTGGAGTGATCTTGCAGATTTTGCTTGAACACTTCAATTTTATTCCAAATTGCCATGGGCGGTGCAAAGTAAATTACGCGATCTTGATCAAAACCCAGGTTGGAATTGCGAATGAAATTCATTTGCTGAAATACTGCCAGAGTACTTATCATCAGAAAAACCGCGACCCCGAATTGCAAAACAGTAAGCACCTTTCGCAATCCCGCATTGCCCGATGGCCCCATCTGCCCTTTTAAGACTTTCGCGGGTGAGAACGAGCTGAGATAG
>JAENVX010000318.1 GCA_016650355.1 Bacteroidia bacterium
GTCATATCCTAATCAAGTGGGACGACACCTCAGAAGAGGCGAAGAAAACTGCCAAGGCCAAGGCAAGGAAAATTCTTAATGAAATTAAAGGGGGTGCAGACTTTGCTGCCAAAGCAAGAGAGTTCGGTACAGATGGCACCGCTTCTCGAGGTGGCGATCTGGGGTGGTTCCCGTCCGGTCAAATGGTAAAACCATTTGAAAAAGCTGTTTTTGATGCTAAGAAAACCGGCCTGCTAAATGATGTGGTTGAAACTGATTTCGGCTATCATATTATCAGTGTTACTGAATTGAAAAACAATATTTCCTATTCAGTAGCAACTATTGAGCGAGAGATCACTCCTAGTGATGAAACTCAAAACGAAGCTTATCGCAAAGCCGATACCTTCACAGGTGATCTTTCCGGTATTGAAAATTTCAAAGAAAGGGCTAGGAATGAAAATCTGACAGTGTTCGAAGCAAATGATCTTGGAACTGCAGAAAGAAGCGTTAATAACCTTGGTGATGCCAGGCAATTGATAACTTGGTTATTCCGCGATGGTAAAGAAGGAAAAGTTTCAGATGTGTTTGATCTGGATGATAACTATGTTGTTGCTGTAATGACTGGCGAGACCGACAAAGGGTTTAAGTCATTGGAAAAAATAAAAGAGGAGATAACTCCAGCCGTTCGAAATGAACTAAAAGGAAAGTTGATTGTAGCAAAATTGGCTACGCAAAACGGCACATTGGAAGAAATCTCCAAAGTTTATCCTGATGCTTCTATTGGAAGTTCCAGCGATCTAAAACTAAATACAAACAACCTATCTACTGCAGGATTTGATCCACTTGCTGTGGGCAAAGCGTTTTCATTAGAAAATGGCAAACGTTCTCCACCATTCATTGGAGAGAATGGTGTTCTTATTATTGAAATGCAAAACAAAACGATAGCTCCTGCCATCGGTGATTATTCCATGTTCAAAACTCAGGCTTTGCAAAACCTAAATAACAGAGGTGGATTCAACATTGCTGAAGCCATAAAGAAAGCTGCAAATATTGAAGACAAACGATACAAGTTTTATTAATCCAACGAATTTAAAGATCGACAGTTCAGGCTTCCTACCTTGACTGTCGATTTTTTTTGCCAGCCAAGGCCTAAGTTTAGCACCATAACATTATGGATACAGATTGGACACAGTCGCTTCGCGAAAAACTTGATAAACATTATGCGTGGCCAGCCCTCTATATTTTCAAGTTCATTGTACCCAAAGGAAAAGAAGGAGAAGTTAAGCAACTTTTCCCGCTGCATATTGTAAAGGAGAAAGTTTCTAAGAATGGTAACTTCATAAGTCTCACCATTCAAATGATGATCCCAACCAGTGATACCGTAATTGATGTATACTTAAAGACCGCGAAAATTGAGGGGCTTATTGCTCTTTAAGGTTGTTTAGAATGGTCATTTCGATGTATCCATACAAGAGATGTTCCTAAAGAATCTCTATCTTTATCTCACACAGTAATTCAACATACTAAATAAGAAACTTTATGTGGGAAGAGAAAAACAACAAGCTTACTAAAAGCTTTCAATTCAAAAATTTTGTTGAAGCTTTTGGTTTCATGACTAAGGTGGCGATAGTAGCGGAAAGGATGAATCACCATCCGTTTTGGACTAATGCTTACAATAGCGTAAGCTTTGAACTTTCAACTCATGATGCCGGTGATCTTGTAACCGAAAAAGACCACGCGTTGGCCAAGGAAATTGACAAGCTCGCAAAATAAAAATTCAAGCCTCAAATCCGATTTATATTGAAGTAGGAATCTTGAAAATGAATAATTTATGATCAAGCCATCCCTCTATCTCGTACCCACACCCATTGGCAACTTAGGAGACATGACTTTGCGAGGGCTTGAAATTTTGAAATCCGTGGATACAATTTTAGCAGAAGACACCCGTAAGTCTGGTATTCTTCTGAAACACTTTTCGATCGGTAAGCCGCTCCAAAGCTTTCATATCTTCAATGAACATAAAATATTAGAAGGCCTGATCAAACGAATGGCTGATGGTGAGACAATGGCGTTGATCACTGATGCTGGTACACCGGGCATTTCAGATCCAGGTTTTCTTTTGGTGCGAGAATGTTTGAAGGCAGGCTTAAAATTGGAAACTCTTCCGGGTGCCACAGCTTTTGTCCCAGCCCTTGTAAATTCAGGTTTCCCCACGGATCGCTTTGTCTTTGAAGGTTTCTTGCCACACAAAAAAGGAAGGCAAACTTTGATTAAAAAATTAGCAGAAGAAGAACGAACGATTATACTATACGAATCACCCCATCGGCTCGTGAAGGCGTTGGAGCAAATGATGGAAAGCATGGGGCCTGATCGTATGGTTTCAGTTTCACGCGAGTTAACAAAACTTTACGAGGAAACTTTTACTGGGACATTGAGCGAAGTGCACAATCACTTCTCCAAAAAAGAAGTGAAAGGAGAAATTGTAATTGTGATCGATGGCAAAAAAGAGTAAAAGAACCTCATCCGCTAAACGTGGATTTGATATTAATCCATGGATACTTTTTCTTATCGCGACAGCTTTGCTGATCATGAGTTGGCTGATGAAATCCTTCCCTATTTTAATTTTTGTTTCGCTTGCTCCTTTGTTTGCCCTCGCAGATAAAATTCATTCTGAAAATAAATTCTGGAACTATGCCGAATTAATACTCATAGCATTGGCATTATCTCTGCTAGCAGGTCATGTTTTTCAACGCGATTACATAATCTCCTCCATTATTCAGGCCATTGGCTATACTCTTGCTTTTGTGGGTTATGGATTTGTACATCAAAGCCTGGGTTCCAGGGCTGGAAAGTTCACTATCATTATTTTTTGGCTGGCAATTGAGTACCTATTTTTAAAATTGCTCTGGCCTGTAGAAACTCTTTTTCTTGCGGATGTGATTCAACTTAAAACTGATTGGTTGAATTGGACTTTCCACACCGGATATTTAGGATCTTCTCTTTGGATATTACTGACAAACCTTATTTTGTATTTAGCCGTTTTCAAAGAAGGAAAAATAAACTGGATTTGGCTCGGGCTCTTTCTTGTTTTACTGACTGCACCGATTTTATATTCGTTATCTTCTAAGTTATCTGCCATTAACCGCCAAGAAATGATTGCCTTGTATACAACTGCTATAAGCGAACTTGAACCAAATTACCTAAAACAGGGTGAGTTCATTCCCAGAACAGCAGCTTGGATTTCCATTTTGATCTTTATCTTCGCTTTAGTAAAAAATAAGACTCAAAAGAAATGATAAACCTCCCTGCCATTGAACAAAACGTGAGTGAGCTGTGCAGTGAAGTTGGTGAGTTTATACTCACCGAATGTGGCAATTTTGACAAATCCAGAATTGAACAAAAAGAAGGCATCAGTAACCTCGTCTCCTATGTGGACAAAGAATCTGAAAAAAGAATTGTAAAAGCCTTAGAAAGCATCTTACCAGGAGCTGGTTTTTTAGCTGAAGAAGGCACAGACAAGAAGGGAACTAACGATTACCAATGGATCATTGATCCGTTGGACGGAACTACTAATTTCACGCACGGCCTCCCTCCTTTCGCAATTAGTATTGGCCTTGCTAAAAGCAAAAAAATGGTGTGTGGCGTTATTCTTGAGGTTACAAAGGGAGAATGTTTTCATGCAAGTTTAGATAACCCTGCCTTTTTAAATGAAAAGGTTATTCATGTCTCGCCTGTAAAATCACTAAGCGAGAGCTTATTGGCTACCGGATTTCCCTATTATCATTTTGATAAGATTGAAGCCTACCTTGAAATTATTAAAATCTTCCTTCAGCAGACTCACGGCATTAGACGATTGGGCAGCGCAGCAACAGACCTTGCCTATGTTGCTTGTGGAAGACTGGATGGGTTTTTTGAATACAACCTAAATGCCTGGGATGTGGCGGCAGGAAGTTTTATTGTTGAACAAGCTGGAGGTAAAGTGACTGATTTTAGGGGAGGTGACAACCATATTTTTGGTGGAGAGCTATGCGCGGGTAACGCTATTCAGCAAGAGATGCTAGACATTATCCAAAGAAATTGGAGATAATAGTCAGATTATGACCCAGAAAATAATTTGGCAGTTTAGCAGCAATATATTCTATGCAACAAAGTACAATCTGTAGTCTTCAATATAATTCTAATAACAATTCTCTATGAAAACTTTTTTTGAAAAATCTTTCCTTCATGGCATTGTCTTTTTGCTTTTATTGGTTAGCCTCGACACGGTAGCACAGGTAAAACTAACTGACCCATTGCCAGTATCGCCTGAAATTAAAATCGGGAAGCTTTCCAATGGTCTAACCTACTACATCCGAAAAAATAGTCGCCCAGAAAAAAAGGTGGAATTGAGGCTGGTGGTAAAGGCTGGTTCCATTTTGGAGGATGACGACCAACAAGGTCTTGCGCACTTCACTGAGCACATGGCCTTCAACGGTTCTAAGCATTTCAAGAAAAATGAACTTGTTTCATTTCTCCAATCGATTGGCGTAGAGTTTGGGGCCGATTTGAATGCATATACAAGTTTTGATGAAACTGTATATATCCTCCCTATTCCACTTGATAAAAAAGAGAATCTAGATAAAGGCTTTTTAGTGTTGGAGGATTGGGCCAGCACCGTTGCATTTGAAAATACTGAAATAGATAAAGAGCGGGGTGTTGTATTGGAGGAGTCACGGTTGGGGAAAGGTGCAAATGACCGGATGAACAAAGTGATTTTTCCAAAGTTATTTGAAGGATCTAAGTATGCTGAAAGACTCCCTATTGGCAAAGAGGATATTCTTAAAAATTTTAAGTATGATGTTATCAAACGTTTTTACAAAGACTGGTATCGCCCCGATCTAATGGCTGTGGTTGTTGTGGGGGATCTGGATCCTTTAGAAGCAGAGAAAATGATCAAGGCCCATTTTGCGAAACTAAAAAACCCAGCAAATCCCAGACCTCGAACATTTGCCAAAATCAACTCGCGCAAAACATCGGAAGGTCTTGTCGTAACGGACAAAGAAGCCACAAACCATATTCTTCAAATTTTATATTCAAACAAAGTAGCAAAGCCCGAAGTGCTGATTAGTGATTATCGTGACCAAATAGTGAAAGGTTTATTTAACTCTATGTTGGGACAACGTCTGCAAGAACTTACTCAAAGTGCAAATCCTCCTTTCATCTACGGTGGTAGTGATTTTGGTGAGTTCGTTCATGGTTATCAAGTGTACAGCTCCTTTGCTGTATTAAGTAAAGCCGGAGCAGAACCCGCGATCACTGCTGTAATCCAGGAAAATGAAAGGGCCCGAAAGTTTGGATTCACAACAAATGAACTTGATCGCACAAAAAAATCGATGATGCGTAATATGGAACGCGCCTACAATGAACGTGAAAAAAGTGAATCTGAAAATTATGCCGATGAGTACATCCGTAATTTCCTCGAGCAAGAACCTATTCCGGGAATTGAAAATGAATACAATTATTACAAACAATTTTTAGAAGGAATTTCTTTAGAAGAGGTCAATCAGTTTGCCGCTAAACTTATACCGTCAAACGAAAACAAGCTCGTGATACTTCAAGGTCCAGAAAAAGCAGACTTTACACTTCCTTCTAATGCTGACTTACTTGCATTGTCTGCTAGGGCTGAAAATCTGCCGGTGGTCGCATATGAAGAAAATGCTATTGCCACCAGTTTAATGGAGAAATCTCCTACTGCCGGCAAGATCATTTCCGATACAGAAAATAAAGCAGTTGGTTATCACCTGTTGACTCTTGGAAATGGGGTTAGTGTGATATTAAAACCCACGGATTTTAAAAATGACCAGGTCGTGATGACGGCAACACGCTTTGGTGGCCAATCCCTCTATCCTGATGCGGATAAATATAACGCCCAATATGCAGCAACCTTAGTTCAACAAATGGGTGTAAAAGATATTTCACCAACAGATTTACGAAAAGTTTTTGCCGGAAAAACGGTCAGTGCATCACCCCGCATTTCTACTCTGAGCGAAGGAATGAGTGGCCAATCGGGTTCTGCCGATGTTGAAGCCATGCTTCAACTCACCTACCTGTATTTTACACAACCTAGAAAAGATGAAGGCCTATTTACTTCGTTTGTAACGAAGCAACAAGCGATGTATCAAAACCTAATGTCCAATCCGCAGGCCGTATTCCAGGATTCCATACAAGTGACAATGTACAGCAAACATCCACGTGGACCTCGAGTACCAAAAGCAGAGGACTTCGACAAGATCGACCTTGATCGTTCGTTAGAAATTTATAAAGAACGTTTTGGCAATGCAAATGGATTCACGTTTATCCTTGTTGGAAGCTTTGATATCGATGCGGTCAAGCCTTTAGTTGCTACGTATCTAGGAAGTCTACCATCTAACGCTGAGGTAACCAAAAACTTCAAAGATCTTGGTCTCCGACCCGTTAAAGGAGTTGTAAAGAAAGAGGTTAAGAAAGGAACCGAGCCTAAGAGTTACATCTCAATGGCCTTTACTGGGGAAGCACCCTATTCAGAAGAAGCTAATCTTAAATTACAAGCCCTTATTGAAGTACTCAACATAAAACTAATTGAATCGTTGCGAGAGGAGTTGAGTGGAATTTACGGTGGTGGTATGCGTGGAGGGCTAAATAAAAATCCTTACAATAGCTATTCGATCAATGTGTCTCTGCCGTGTGGCCCAGAGAATGTAGATAAATTAATTGCTGCGACTATGGTTGAAATTCAAAAAATTAAAGATAACGGGCCCATGGAGGCTGATCTTGGAAAGGTTAAGGAGACCTGGCTAACTCAATACCAGGAAGACGTTAAAGATAACTCATATTGGCTAAGTAAACTTCAGCAAAGCGTAGAAAGCGGATCTAGTGCGGGAGATGTACTGACTGCCGAAAAAAGAATCAATGGCCTTACCAATAAGGATATAAAGGAGGCAGCTAATCTGTACTTCAATATGAAAAATTACTTACAAGTAGTGTTGTATCCAGAGAACTAGTTGTAGAAAAAAGTGTCTAAGAAGCCATCCAGCAGGTAATTGTTGGATGGCTTTTATTTTTTGTGATTGATTTTAAAAACGGCTTGCTAAACGCTGATTTTGGATCCCAACATCATTCACATTTCAAAGAATCAACCGGATTAACGGTAGCTGCGCGTATGGAACGATATCCCACTGTGATCATGGCAATCAAAAATGATGCACCTAATCCTATGATGAAAATTGCGGGTCCAATGTCAATTTTATAAGCAAAGTCATTCAACCACTGCCCCATCACATACCAAGCCAATGGCGCTGCCAGGGCAAAGCCAATTAAGATCAATTTTATATACTCCTTCGAAAATAAGAGCACAATGCTCTGCACAGACGCGCCTAGCACTTTTCGCACACCAATCTCTTTTGTTTTTTGATTGGCCATGAAAGTAGCTAGTCCAAACAACCCTAAGCAGCCTATGAAAATGGCAATGCACGTGAAAATAGTTAAGAGTGTGGACATCTTTTCTTCACGCTCATAAAATTCTTTGATTTCCTCATCTAAAAATTTGTAAGAGAAGATGTGTTCGGAATAAGCCGCTTCCCAACGTTGCTGAACTTCCTTAATCGTCTCTTGTAAGTTAACCGGATTTATCTTTATTGATAAAGTAGAATAGTCGCGAATTCGATTTAGCAAAATTGTAGCCTCAATAGGTTCGTGCAAAGACATGGTATGGAAATTCTTAATCACACCTACCACTGGCAAAGTTTGCCCCCACATTTTGATCGTGGTGCCTATTATTTCTTGTGGGTCGTTGAACCCTACCATAGAAGCTAACTTTTCATTAACTAGAAATCCTCTAGCTGTATCCAAATCCAAAATATTAACACCTGCCAAAAGTTCTAATCCGTATAATTCAACATAATTGCCATCCACCAGTTTTACTTGCGTTCCAAAGTTCTCCTCTCTACCTTCAATGGAGAAGTTTGTAGCCGATACGCTACCTGACGATGGTGGGGTATTGCTCAGCGTTGTTAATTCTATTCCGTTTACCCGGGAGACTTCTTCTCTCAATGTTCGCATTTTACTCGCACCTTCGGTAAATCCCCTCCGATCGTTCTCAGGGATAGGTATAGTTATTACCGCATCTTTTTCAAATCCCAATTCCTTGTTCCTAAAGTAGTTCATCTGGCTTATCAGGACAATTGTGCCAATGATAAAAAACTGTGAAATGAAAAATTGCAATACCACTAAGCCTCTGCGTAATAGAAAGCCCGAAGAGTTTTTGCTATTGACCCCATTTTTGATTGCAAAAACTGGCTTAAAACCAGACACGACAACGGATGGGTAAATGCCCGAAAGAAGTGCAACAACTATTGTCGTAGTAACAAGGAAAATCCAAAGACCTTCATCGCTTGAAAAGTTCAAGGACAAGTTTGAGTCTATAAATGAATTTAATAAAACCAGCACAAATTGAGCAACAGCCACCGCTAACAAAACAGAAAAAATGGTAATAATGCTCGATTCACCAATAAACTGAAATATCAATTGCGCACGCGAGCTGCCTAATGTTTTTCGAATACCAACTTCTTTCGAGCGCTTAATAGCCTCTGCTGTAACAAGGTTGATGAAATTAATACATGCTGTAATGATCAGGAAAATACCAATCACGGTGAGAGAGGTAATCATTTGGCGGCTAGTAGTACTATAGTTATAGTTTCCGTATCGATCATCAAAATGAATCTCGGACAAAGGCTGCATTTCGTATGTAGCATGATCACGATTTTCTCCATGGTGCTTCGTAACAAAATCAGGAATACGTCTTTCAATTTCCGCAATTGCACTTTCCTGCTTTAGGAGAAAGTAGCAATGCTCATCGCTCCAAATGCTGTGCCACCCACTTTTGTCTTTTTCACTTTTTATTGTGATATAAGAAAGCATAACATTGAAAGGAAAATCAGTGTTATCTGGATAATCTTCTACGATGGCTACGATTTTAAATTCTTGTCCATTAAATGAAAGAACTTCGCCACGCGCATCCTGCTTTCCAAAATATTTTAGAGCCGCCTGTTCTGAAACGACACATTCACCTGGATCATCCAACCCGCTCGGAGCATCCCCAATTAAAACTTTGCGATCAAAGATTTTGAAGAAGTTCGGTTGCATATAAACAATCCCCTTATCCTCCTCATACTTCTTTGGCACTCCTTGGGATTGAGGAATAGTGATAAGTCCGCCAGCTCTATATGATGTGAAAACTACTTCCTCGGCCTCAGGAAAATCTAATTGAAATGCTTCTGGCAGAACAGGAGGGACTCCCGAAGTATAATTTTTCCCCTGATTGCCATCCGATTGATGGACAACTCTGTAAATTCTAGTTAGCTTGGTGTGATAATTGTCAAAACTGGATTGATGCCTCACCAGTAAAAAAAGAATGAGGCTTGCTGTGATCCCCAATGTAAGACCTGAAATATTAATAAATGCACTTCCTTTGGAGCGCCTAAGGTTGCGAATGGCAGTTACAACAAAATTTTTGAGCATAGTATTATGTATATATTGGCTTAAGATGTATTTCCATTCTTGAAAGTTTTAATAGTCAATAACTGTCCTGCCCCAATTGCTAACATGGTGCCATTGTTAATTCCTAGAAACTGGCTTAATTTAAAGAATTGCTAAATTACAGCTGTCCGTTTACGATTGACATCGTCCACAATCGAACACGAATCTTTTCTGATGGATAGGTGTTTTAATGATGGATTCTTACATTTACACCGTGATACAACAAATAATTGTCGGTACTATTTTTCTTGCTGCTGTCGCTTTTATTAGTAGGCTACTTTATAATAGTTTTCAGGCCAAAAATGCCTGCAGTAGTGGCTGTGGCAAATGCGGAGCTATTGATTTTAAAAAAATAGAGGAAAAGATGAGGCAGAAATCCATGTCGATGCTAGAAAAATAACTGTATCCTATCCTTTACGCCCACACCTTCAACCCTTCTGAACAATTTTTACAAATTTCTATTTCGTTTCTTGATCGTAACAGCGAAGCTCTGAACTGATTGTACTGTTCACCCTGCCAGATTTCTTCAAAGGTATTTTTGTTAAGGTCGCCCAAGACAAAGTGAGCGTCTTTATCGAAACAACATGGTACAATCTTACCATCCCACGTGACAACACAACTGTGCCACATCTTCCAGCAATGATTTAATAGTCCGCTTTTGATTTCATAAATCCCATTCATGCCTTTTTTATAGCGCGAATATTTCTCAATGGTAGGAATTAAATCAGAACCATTATGATAATCATAAATCTGGGCTGTTTTTAATTTTACTTCATCTACGCCAAGTTTGGTTGCCAATGCGTAAACTTCCGGTATCTGATGTTCGTTTGGCTTCACCACCAGAAACTGAAAAATAACATGTGGTGTTTTTGATTTTAATTTTCTTTTCCATTTCAGAATGGTGGATGTTCCATCAATCACCTTGTCAAGGCTTCCTCCTACCCGATACGATTGATAGGTGTCTTGAGAGGTGCCGTCTATAGATATAATTAATCGATCCAGTCCGGATTCAACAGTAGCCTTCGCGATATCATCTTTCAAATAATGCGCGTTTGTTGACGTTGCTGTGTAAATATTCTTTTGAGAAGCATAACTGACCATTTCTAAAAATTGGGTATGAAGATACGGTTCGCCTTGGAAATAGAAGGTTAAATAAGTCAGTGTATCCGCTAGTTGATCAATTGTGGATTCGAACAATTCCTTTTTAAGCATGCCTGTTGGCCGCGTGAATGAGCGAAGTCCGCTGGGACATTCAGGGCATCGAAGATTACAGGACGTAGTAGGTTCAAATGAAATTGAAATAGGCATTCCTGTATGTGCCGCTCTTTTCGTTAGCCTTGAAGCTTGAAAACTAGAATATATCCGAAAAGCGTTCCAAGCCCTTTTAGGTGTAAGACGAGAAAGGTAATTCAAATTATCTGATAGCTTTTTGCTCATTTGTAAGATCAAAATTACGGTAAATTCAATCCGGTTTGGCAGAATGAAATGTCTTTGTTTACTTGCTGTTCATGCAAAGAATCATATTAATCACACTCCTCCACTTTTCAATACAAGGCCTGGCTCAAACCACCACACTGTCACAGAGAACTGAGATTTATGTGGTTACCTGCGGGCCTTTTCAACAGGAACTATACTCTGCATTCGGTCATAGCGCCTTTAGAGTTCACGATCCCGAAACCAGCATCGACTGGATTTATAACTACGGTGTTTTTGATTTTAATCAACCCAATTTCTATCTAAATTTTGCCAGAGGAAATCTCAACTATAAACTTGGGGTGCAACAATACCCTCAATTCCGCGATTACTATATCTATTATAATCGCTTTGTGCATGAGCAAAAAATGAATCTATCTCATGAGCAAAAACAAAAACTTTTCGATTTTTTAGAGTGGAATGCGTTACCGGAAAATCAGTACTATCGTTATGACTATTTCTATGATAACTGTGCTACAAAAATCAGGGATGTGATCCAACATGTTTTTGGAGAGACCGTAAAATTTGATGATTCATATATTACAACCTCCTATTCTATTCGTGACCTCACTGAAATTTATTTAAAAAAACAGCCGTGGGGTGATTTAGGGATTGATGTTTGTCTTGGCCTGCCGATGGACAAAAAAGCGTCTCCATATGAATACATGTTCTTACCCGATTATATCGAATCTTCTTTTGATCGCGCCATAATAACTTCAGGTGAGTCATTGCCCCTTGTGCAGGAAAAAATTATCACGTATGAGTCCAAGCCTGAAGAAATCACAATAAGCTTGTTTCATCCATGGATTGTTTTTGGATTCATCATGGCGTTTGGAGCTGGATTGACCTATTATGATTTCAAAAGAAATAGCCTATCGAAGTGGTTTGATACTATACTATTTGGTGTAGTTGGGCTTGTTGGGTTACTATTGTTATTACTTTGGATTGCGACAGATCACAAAGCAGCAGCTAACAA
>JAENVX010000319.1 GCA_016650355.1 Bacteroidia bacterium
AGCGAAAGCTGCCGAAGCGATCAATGAAGCTAAAAAAATCACTATCCTGGCAGGGTGTGGTTGCCGTCATACGCGGGAAGAGGTGCTGGAACTTTCAGGAATGCTTAACGCCCCTATTACGCACACGCTAAAAGCATCGGATATTTTTGATCACGACACCGAAAACGTGGTGGGTTTGACTGGCCTAATTGGAAATCCGTCCGGCTATAGTGCTGTGATGAATTGCGATCTCTTACTGATGCTTGCCACTGATTTTCCGTATACCGAATTTCTTCCGCATACTATTAAAACCATTCAAGTAGATATACGAGAGGAGAATATTGGAAACAGAACATCTATAGATATTGGCATACACGGAGATATCAAATCCTTTCTGCAAAAAGTTCTTCCACAAGTTACCCAAAAAACAGACGATTCTTTTCTAAAAAAACTAACAACTAACTTTTCTCAATGGCGCAAAAACATGAAAGCTGATGCCTCGTCAGAGCGGGATAGCGAGCCTTTGCATCCGCAGATTTTTGCCGACTTTATCAATACTCATGCTTCCGATGATGCCATTTTTACTATCGAGACTGGTACTTCGGCTATCTGGGCAGCTCATCACATTTCTTTCCATACCCATCGCAGATTGATAGGTTCCTTTAATCATGGCTCTATGGCGGTGGGATTACCTGCGGCTATTGGCGCTCAATTTTTAGACCGAAAGCGGGAGGTTTGGTGCCTCTCAGGCGATGGCGCTTTTAATATGGCGATGCAGGATTTTATCACAGCTGTTAAATATGATTTACCCATCAAGGTGTTGATTTTCAACAATGCTGAATTGAGCTTTGTAAAATTGGAAATGGAAGAAGCCGGTCTTGTTCCAAGCCTTGAAGCGCTGCATCAACAGAATGTAAATTTCGCTGATTATGCGCGACTTTGTGGAGGAGAAGGTATTCGGGTGGAACATGCAAAGGATATTGAAAATGCAATTATCATGGCAAAAAAATCAACTAAGCCTTTTATCATTGATGCGGTAGTCAGTAGTGGTGAACTCTATTTGCCACCGCATATTAGTTTGGCACAGGCGATAGGGTTCGGCACTTCCAAAGCAAAAGAAGGATTGCAAGCTATTACAGGTAATAAGGATCAATGGGAGAATCTTAAAAAAGAATTACGATCCTATTTTGATTAGTTAAGAATCAAAGCAAATTGAATTTTCAGATCGACTCAATCTTATAGAAAAAGAATTATTACTGGAATAGTGCAAACGTTTAATTGAAATTAAATTTAGAAGAACAAACGTTAAAATGAAACAGACAAAGACTTTGTATTGGTTGGTGGTATAAATTCTTTCACTTGTTGTGATGATTTGAAAATTAATTCAGCATGAACACAGACATAGAGGAAATTAAATTGAAGCGTTTGGGCGTGATCATGGAGCCGGAACTGAATAATGCGTTGGAAGTGGAAGGTGTTTTAAATCCTGCTGTTATCCGTGGGCAAGATGGCAACCTTTACCTGTTTCCAAGGATTGTAGCAAAAGGCAATTATTCTCGAATTGGTATCACGAAAGTTTTGTTTAATTCTGTCGGGGATCCCGTTGGAGTGGAGAGACTCGGTATCGCGCTGGAGCCAGAAGCTGATTACGAAAGGAGATCAGACGGCAGTGGAGGATGTGAAGATCCGCGCGTTACATATATTGAGTCGTTGCACTATTATTTAATGACGTATACCGCTCTTTCACCAAGGGGTCCGCGGATTGCATTAGCTGTATCAGAAGATTTATTACACTGGAAGCGTATTGGACTGGCTACCTTCGAACCTTTCAAAGGAATCGATTTTGTACATGTTGATAATAAAGATGCTTGTGTTTTTCCACATGCCATTCAGAACCATGCAGGGAAACTACAATTAGCTATTCTTCACAGACCGCTCTTTCAGGGAACACGTCCTGAAGAAACAGTTCTGCAGTCGGAAGAGAGAGGAATAGATTTCGAACGGGAAAGTATTTGGATTTCGTATTGCACAATGCCATTGGATTTTGGCCTGCCTGGTCATATGGGG
>JAENVX010000320.1 GCA_016650355.1 Bacteroidia bacterium
CGCCAGCCCCGAGCGGCTCTATTCTGAAATCGGGCGGTTGAAAATGGAATTGGACTGGCTTAAAAAAAAGTCCGGGATCGGCCAGTAACGGAGCGCAGACACTGGGTAAGCACTATTGAACCCTTGGCGATATCCCGACAATGCGATTTAGCTGGCGTTACCCGTTCGACCTTTTATGCCCCTCTTCTGATCGCCGTACCGGACGAAGAAGAATTGATACTTGCGTTGATCGATGCCGAATATACGCTCCACCCGTTCTACGGCAGCCGCAAGATGGTGGTGCATCTACGCATCAAAGGGTATAGCGTCAACCGCAAACGGGTTCAGCGGCTGATGAAGATCCTGGGACTGGCAGGCATGTCACCGGGGCCTAACACCAGCCGGCCTCACCCTCAGCACAAGATTTATCCGTACCTGCTCAGGGGCGTGAACGTAACAAGGCCCAACCAGGTGTGGAGTACTGACATTACCTACATCCGCCTGGCGCGTGGGTTTGTGTACCTGGCAGCAGTAATCGACTGGTATTCACGTAAAGTGCTGGCGTGGCGGTTATCAAACACACTCGACAGCGAGTTCTGCGTTGACTGCCTGGAACAGTCGATTCGGTCATACGGCAGACCGGAGATCTTCAATACAGATCAGGGTTGTCAATTCACGAGCGACGCATTTACCGGCGTTCTCAAGTTGCACGGCATTGCGATCAGCATGGATGGCCGCGGCCGGGCATTGGACAATATATTCGTAGAACGACTCTGGCGAAGCGTCAAACATGAGGATGTGTACCTGAAAGGGTATGTCAACATGCCGGGATTACAACTGGGCTTGACAGAATATTTTGAGTTCTACAACACCGAACGACCCCATCAATCTCTGGGTAACCTCACGCCGATTCAGGTCTACCAAACGGCCAGCGGCGGCGGAGCAAGAATCGTAGACAAATTCAAAGAACAAAAAACGTTTTTAGGGGTAGAAGCAAAATCAAAGGCAGAAACTACCATCTTAAACTCAAAGGATTATTGTCTTGACCAAAGGGTCCACTAAAATGGCGTTGACTGGGGGCTATGTTGTACCTTGGCTCTATCTGTGGGGCTTCCAGCAAGGCAAATGCCTTAGCAATGACATCAGGGGTGGTTTGAAGAGTAAATCGACCGCACATGGCATTCTCCTTCGGTGGGTGTAGGGTTGTTCTGGCCATCGGCATAGTGGCGGATGATCGGAATCTGCTGGGTCGGAGTGATGGATAAGATTACTGATTTCTGAAAAGAGCCTTGGTCAAATTCTTATGTCAGTCACCTTGAGACTTTACCTCAGCTTTCTCACTAGTGGTTGTCGGTGTCTCAGCAGCCGTACTCTTCGTTTCCATTTGAATTGGAGCGGATGCTTGAGTTGCAGGTGATGCTGTTGTCTCTGCCGAGGCTGCTGCAGGAGCTGCAACTTCCGATGCAGTTCCAGCTCCTGCAGTTGTATCGCCTTCTGAGTCAGTAGACTCTGCTTTTGCACCGTAGCCGTCACCGAACCATCCAGCTCCTTTGAGGCTAAATGAGACTGCAGATACTAACTTACGGACGGTCCCACCACATTTAGGGCATCGGTCTGCAGGTGGGTCTGAGAACTTCTGGCGAAGCTCAAATTGAATGTTACAGGCATTACAGCGATATTCGTAAACTGGCATTTACTCATCCTTAAATATTAGTTACTTGGTCAGGCTAAAGATTCTTGAGACCTTTACAGGCAATAAACATACAACCAGACTACGATAGTAGGGACGGGATATGCAACATCTGTGCGGGGCAGTATTAAATTTTTCAGAATCAGTAATAATCGACAAGGCACAAAAAAAGGAAGCGGCTTCTGACTTTCGCTTCTATAAGCTTTTCACTGCTTATATCCGGTACTTGTCTCTGTGCTGCTTCCTAATTTCAGTCTACTCTTCCCAGCTAAAATTGCAACAAATGTCTTCAGCTTTTGTGAATCGAAAGCTCCGAACCTGTTGTTAACAGAATCTATCACCTCAATGAATCAATTGCATTTTGCAAAAGCTCTAGATGACCTTGATCATACTTCTCCATTTTCAAAAACAGGTCAGAAAGGCCATGATCCCTATAGGTTATGATGGATTCGATGTGACGCTCTGCTAAATCCATTTCAATAACTAATGCAATTTCAAATGTCTCTGATATAGATAACTGTTTTGCTTCGATAGCACGATGAATTGAATCCAGTTTGTCTAATACAGAAGTTAACTTTTTGTCT
This sequence comes from Bacteroidia bacterium, assembly GCA_016650355.1. Lineage (GTDB taxonomy): Bacteria > Bacteroidota > Bacteroidia > Cytophagales > Cyclobacteriaceae > ELB16-189. The sequence continues at coordinate 2,254 of JAENVX010000320.1, forward strand.
TTAAAATCAATATCTTTATTATTGTCACCGAGATGGAGTGCGGCTAACTTAAATTGCGCAGCATGGTTGTCTTCATCATTTGCAATCTTATGCCAAAGTGCCTCGATATCAGGTTCGTCAGAAAACATCCGTTCAAAATGACGATAAATATGTGCGCACCTTTCTTCGATTAGACTACAGGTATCAAGAGCGTGTATTTTATTGAGTGGTAACTTGACGGTATTATTTGTCATCCTAGACCCCAATGATAAAGTGGATACATTAATAATTGCGAAACATTATCATATTTTACACATGCACGATACAGGATGCACTATCAAATTTGGGATTATTTACAAGTTCAGGAACAGGATGGACGATGGGTTGTTCTGCGAGTCCGTAGATCTCAACGTGGAGATCGGAAGGAATATCGATTGTGAATCGTCCAGACAGATGGGAAGTCAACTTCAGATCTGATTTTGCATAACGCAAGATAATGACTTGAAGGGTGGAGCAAAGCAGATTTGATACGTCTACGGGAACTGTGTAATGGTGGAATATACGCCCTCCTCGTATCCCGACCATCCATTAACAACTGACCCTATATTGACCCTATACGCAACATAATAAGAAAAAGGGCCTACAGCCAATAGCTGTAAGCCCTTTATTTTATTGGCGTCCCCGAGTCGATTCGAACGACCGGCCCCTTCCTTAGGAGTTTTCGCTTTTATTTACTGGTCATATACCATTTGATACTGAACCCTTTGATATTTATATAATATCTACATTTCAGTTCTCTATGTTTATTCTATTGATTCCTACCCAAATCCGGCTTTTTCTGAACACGATTACACAGGAATTACACAGAGCAGCAACAGTCTGGTAAAGTCAGGCAATCCCCTTACTAACCAGCTCAAAATAGTATTCCACTTGTTTATCCTCAATGAGTTGTTATTCACATCTACTGTAAAGCAGGCTATTATAAAACCTTCTCTTTTGTTAAAAATTCAATACATTTAGGCTTAACAAAGTCTGGAACAATGTCATATTTATTCAAATCAAGATAAAATATGTAATCATTCTCTACATGGAATTGTTCATCAATGTATTTTAGAAGCGGATCATCAACTATTTTACCTCTTAAATTCAGTACAGCAAGAATGACCCTAAAAACCTGAAGTTGATAATACGTGTTACTTTCTGTTTTGTATAACGCTATTAATTCGTCCTTAGTGAAAACATCATTTCTGTAACTTGCATATGAGAAATCCGTGAAATAAGTTTTTATCAGCCCTTCTCCAGCCAATATATCTCCAGGTTCAATAGGAGAATCATTAGCAAAAGATGGATTCGCTTTTCCATGAAGTAGGCAAGATAGCAGGTTATATCCCATTTCTTGCGAATGATCTTTTTTTGTATGCTCCAATAACTTCCTAAGACTTGTAACACGATGCACTTTATTCAAAGTGTCATTACTTGCGTTTTCTGATAGCAATATTGGTAATGACTTTATATCGTTTTCTGTTATTTCTATTTCAGAAAGCACTCCATCGGTATTTTTCAAAAAATATGCACTTACATCGTCTCCATTGGGCTTATTATTGACAACAAAATCAATAACAGGCTGAAAATCGTGCGTAAGCATCAAAACGGTCTTTTTGTAAAAGCTCTTATGCTTGGTAGAGTTCATAAAAAGACGATTTATGATCGCATATTTTTTATTACTGTCAAAAGAGGATATTGGATCATCTAAAATTATAATATCTGGTTTGTGGCTAATGGCGTAATGCATAAATAAAACAAGTGCAAAAGCGTTTCTCTCTCCCCAGCTAAGATGCAGTTTTATATTTTCTACTTGAACGTCATCTTTTGTCTTCGATTTATATTTTAGTATAGTTTTTGTTATACTTTCGGATTCATGCCGAATTTCTAAGCTATAATTTATATCAGATTTGTGCAAAAAGTCGTTGATGTCAGTGACAGCCTTTTCTGTGGCTGAACCAATTAACCCTTTAAGTTGTCCGATATCCTGTTTTAGAGCCTCTGTTTCTTTTAGAACCAATTCTATTTTAATATTTATTGAAGTAATTATTTCTATTACCTTAGCATTATTAAACATGTATAAAACTGTGCTGTCAATTATAAGTCCTTTAAGCTGTTCATCAAGTTTTGATATATCTTCTCGTTTGACCTTATAAGAATTAAACTCAATAACCTTTTTAATTTTATCAACAAGATATCTTAAATCATCATAAAAACGTTTCACCCAGAGATTTATTGTTGCTTCATCTGACGTTTCTTTTATACATTTATATAATATCGCACACTTACCTTCTTCCATATATTCTTTAACGTCATCAAAGTACGAAATCATCTCCTTGATATTTTTGACGTTTGATTTTGTATAAGCTGATGTAAATATTTTCTTTTCATTTTCATATTCTTTGCCCAGGTCTTCAGTACAGAACGGGCAGATGCTATTATCGTCATATTTACAGCCATCGTTTTTCCATCCAACCCAATCTACGTTATATTCTTTATTCATCAAAGGCTGGTATTTTTTAATAGGCTCTGGAAGCTTAAAAATGCTTTCTGAACTTGTTAGACTTTTTATTAAACCTGTCTGCTTAAAATCGAGTGATTTGGTTAAAGTGAATTTTCCCAATACGGATTGACCAACTGACATTAATCTATGAAGGTCGGGATTTACGCTTGTATCAATATTTATCTCTTTCAGTTTTTCATTGATTGCATTCTGACGTTCCTCGTATTCAGGAGTCTTTATAAAAACGTCAAAGGCATTTTGAATAACCTCGCTTTCTTTGAAAATGATTGTATTAACAAATTCTTCATTAAATAATAAAACTTTGTTTATACCCTCAGAATCGCTTGATACACTTACTTTCGGGGCGATATCACCATCAAATGGCTTTAAAATTGATAGGCTCTCATTTTTTGAAAGCAGTTCAATTGCCTTTGCAATTGTTGATTTTCCAGTCCCATTCATAGCGTAGCGGATATTTAGGCGTTTTTTTAATAAAATGATTTTTGCGGAAACAATATTATTGCAGTTTTCCAGCTCTACGCTAAACATGGGATTCCTCCAAATATAGTATATTTGCCAATTATCGCTTAACCTGACCAGATCGGAATTAATGGTTCAGCATGCTTGACCCGCTTCGAGAAAATACAATGAGTCATAAATATGCATTGTCATAGCATGAAACGCTAGAATTTGTTAGCTGTCATTTATATTTTTTTAACTCTGCATCTCCTCAATTCGACTGCGATGCCGATTAAATATTTTACTGGTTCAAAACAAAAGCCCAAGAAGATTTCTCCCCAAGGGCTTGATTGTGTTTATCGAATTCAGGTTGTAATATCTCAGGCGAAAGGTTCAAGACTCGGAGACTTGTCCATCTGCCGTCGATGGATGGGTATTCTTATCCTCGGCAATTTTCTTAGCTAACCACCGGCTAAATCTGCCTGAATTATTTTCAGCAGCGACAAATTCACCGGTTGGCAAAATAGCACAAGTACATTCGTGAGTTGTAAGTTCCAATTTATTACCATCCAGTGCTATAAGCCCTGTTTCCAATAATGAATTTACAAATTCAGTCATGTTTAAACCGTTGGCTTCGATATATGATATTAGCTCGGGATTATCTATGAACTCATCTGTACCGACACAAAGCCTATTAATAATGCCAAATTGAAAGACATTTAGTATAACCGGAGTCCATTTTTCAGGAGTATTATCGGATATAAGGTTCTTTTTAGTAAGATTGTGATACTGATATTCCCACCCATATTTGTCATCTATTTTGATAACTCGACCCGACAAAAATGGGTGAAAGCATTCAAGCTCCAAGTCATCACCCCAAAGACCCCCAATAGGAAAATCCCGTTCTAAACGTGTCCAAACCAACTCTAACAGTAATAATAGAGGGTTCTCGGAAGAAGAAACATAAAAATCCCAAAAATCATTGCGCATGGGATTGTTATATGGTTGACCATTCGCTTTTATGAGAGAATAGTTTTCAGAAATAATGAGCTGTGGGAAACTACCTGCTCCAAATCCATTTTTACCCGTATTCACTTCTAAGAACTTAATCATTGCTTTTCGAAAAGCAAACTCAGATTGAAACCCATGATGACCGAGAATTATTCTTACGGGAGCAAGTTGTTCCATAACAAGTATATGGAATATTGCTTCATCGGAAAATGATAATTCACTTAATTTAGAATAATCTGGTGCAATTTTTTTTGTGGTTAATGCAAAAGCACGCCTGGCTGGTGATATGTCTAATTGAACACTTGAACCTCTACCTTTATCTATGTATCTTTCATAGCTATCAAGGACACCTCTCACGTGATTAAACGCATCAGACAGGTCATTTGAATACAGAGTTTTCTTCACTTCAAAAACAACTATTACATCTTTAATATGCCATTTATAACTTGAAGTATAAGGAACAACAATACCGGCCCCTTTGACTAACATGCAGTCTATTTCACCCGTCATTGTGCCTGAGTCGTCATAAATAATTCCACTAACCACTTGCAGACCTAATTGAGATGGGATGGCTTTTTCTAAAATATTTGCTGTCAGACCTTCATACATTCTCCCAATTGTAGGAGGGTGATCGAGCTTAAATTCGTCGAGTTTCTGACGTTCATGAATTAGTAAAGAGTTCAAAATATCCGCAATAGTTTTTACCATTGGTAATTTCCATTCCTTTTTGTAAAATCAAAGTATTACTGCATGCTTCCCTGTTGCAGCTAAAGTCAGGTAGCTGTAAATACGCATTGTCATAGCATGAAACGCTGGAATTTGTTAGCTGTCTTTATAATACTTCGAAACTCAGAATCTTCTCAATTAGTCTGCGATGCCCGATTGAAAGGTTTTGTCGTGTGCAACGGAAAAACCCCAGATTTCTCCGGGGCTTCAGGTGTAACTATTTTTCATTCAAATTTCAAATTTTCTGTGATTTTTCTGTGATGTCCCGGTTTTGTTCAACTTTACGACTTGTCTGATTATTTTAGATATTAAGGCTATATCGTGTTTTGTGGTCATTGTCGGCTGTCTCAGCAGTTTTGCACGATGAACGCTTTTTCGTTTTTAGTAGCCCACTCATCGAAAAAAGTCATTCAGTCTGCTTTATAGTTATATTATGAATTTTGACAGTTTTTTATATGTGGCTTGGCTTTTGTGAATTTGATGATTTTATCGGTGAACACAGTCATATTACGAATACTCGACTAGAACAGGTTCAATCGTACTTTTAAAGAGTTTTGCAAAAATTTGTTTGCTGCCAATTTTCGGTGATGTCTCTAAATTTTACCATTTTGCATTATAATTCAATTTTGACAGGCTGAACGACAAACATTCGACAAAATCACCCTATTGCGTAACATGCTATTTAATATGACTTTTTAAACCAGTATGTAGTAAATTACTTTGTATTTTAGTATGTTATACAGCTACTACATACAATAGTTTTTACTACATACGCTTTTGCTTATTAATATTAGCATGTTACACAACCTCTACATACAACTCTTTATCTTGCATTGACGTTTTATATAAAAATAATCCTAAAAACCCTTTTGTCTTTTTCAAAATTTACTGCATTGTCCAAATTTCTCAGAATTCATCAAGTTTTTGTAAATTAATCGGATGTTGAAGCTTTAACACGATATCTCAACTTTTCTGACTTTATCAGTGTTGTGAAAGTTTTTACGCCATCAGCTGAATAGTTAACAAAATCTGGATCTCAGTATGTTTGATATAATTAGGCATCAACAACAAATTTCTGATTTACTCTCACTATTAAAGATTTGACCAAGGTTTTTTGGTGGTTTCTTATAATTGCTGAAACTACCACTTTATTCAGCCATGCGAGTTTATGTGTGTATAAATGCTATGTGCGTCTAAATGCTCGAAGTAGTCTTGTTTATAGTTATTGTTTGTATGTTTGCTTTTGTACATTTTTCACAAGAAGTTACAACAACCATGCACGAAGCTCTTCATCTCACGTTATCAATTTTCTTGAAAATTTAGCCTTATCTCAAGATACGAGGACTATTATCTCAAAGTTTCCGACTATCGCCGGTATCATCATCATTGGCTGTTATCATCGCCACAGACCGTCATCTTCGGTTTTTGCCATTATCTTCGGCTTTGACCGCTATCTTCAACTATTGCTATTATCTTCAGGTTTGACCATTATTTTCAGCTTTGGCTATTATCTTCAGGTTTGACCATTATTTTCAGCTTTGGCTATTATCTTCAGGTTTGACCATTATTTTCAGCTTTGGCCATTATTTTCAGCTTTGGCCATTATCTTCAGGTTTGACCATTATTTTCAGCTTTGGCCATTATCTTCAGGTTTGACCATTATTTTCAGCTTTGGCCATTATCTTCAGGTTTGACCATTATTTTCAGCTTTGGCCATTATTTTCAGCTTTGGCCATTATCTTCAGGTTTGACCATTATCTTCAGCTTTGGCCATTATCTTCAGCTTTGACCGGTATCTTCGGCACTGGCCGCCACATTCGGCATTAACTGATATTTTCGATTTTAACTGGTATTTATAACTTTTACCTGATTTAGCGTTAACGGGACAAATTTGTGTGATGTTGATAATGGGCTCTATCTGACCCAAAGTGACTGCTCTTGGGAAAATGACAGCGGTTACGTCAAAAATACTATGAGGCTAAAATGGAAGGGTAGGATTGGGCTGAAGAGCAGTTTTACATGATTAAGGATTTGTTGTAGGTCCTGATGGGTTGGTTTGGTAGTCAGGTGGTGCTACTTCAACTCACTGTCGAGGCACATATTCAGATTTTGCCGCAATATCAAGAGCAACAATCTTTTGTGCTTCCTTTCCTGATGGGGTAGTGGGTCAGTTTGAAATTTTGGCCAAATTTACTGGTATTGATATGCTAATATTTTGTATACAGGTATACCTAATTATGATTATTTGCTTGACAGTCGTACTTTAAAAAACCTATATTGACCCATCTTTCCTGCCATC
>JAENVX010000321.1 GCA_016650355.1 Bacteroidia bacterium
AATTAGATAATAGGAGGTAAATTTCTTTTTCGTAATGATGCTAAGCTCTTTCTCAATACGGGCGTCCCATACTGTTTTATCTTTGCCATAGCGCAGGGCGTATCCTTTTTCGGTTTTGTCTCGCAGGTACTTCAAATCCTCCTCCAGACTGTGTGTAAAGAATTTTTTGTTTTTGTCCTCACCCAGTTTGCATTCAAGGGAACATTGATCGAGCAATGATTTGGCATTGCGAAGCAGATAAGGAAATTGTTCAAAAGGTTTCTTCAGATCTTCCTCTGACAACATAAATTCTTCTTTGCTCGCCTGATGTTGTTCCGGCAGTTTGCTCAGCAACGTATTGTTAGCAATGCACCGCAATAAGCGGTGTGTGTTGTGATCGCGATAAACCATTTTTCCCTTTTTGGTTTTACCCATCAAGAATTTTTCTGGAGGAAGAAATGTAACAGGGTGAAGTAATACAAATTTGTGTGCATACTCCTCTCGCTGTGGGTAAAGAGAAAATGATGAGAGATCGAGGTTGTCAACACCGATGTATTCATGCTCTCTTAGTTGATCAGGTTCGATTTTACCGAAAGGGTAAATGATAAATGCATTCTCAAATTCTGGTGCGCGTGTAGGGAATGGTTTCGCTTCGCGATTGTGAAAAGACAAGAACCGGTTGATCGCTTCAAACCCCTGGTTATTTTTGGCAATGGCGATGTACAACAAATCATTCTGATTCCGGAATTCAACGCCCACCGCTATAGTGAGGTCGTACGCCTCTTTTCCAAATTTGGTAAGGCCATTTTCAATAGGCCGGTTTGTGTCGCATATCCGCAACATCTCCAGGTACGAGGACGTGTTATTAATTTCGGTGAGAGCCAATTTGTGAATACCGCAACGTTTGGCTTCCTCAAAAAGAGTTTTGATCGGCAAGGTGCCGTACTTAAAACTAAAACCTGTGTGGCAGTTGAGGTACATGGATTGATTTATGAATTTGATGATGTGATGATTTTGAAATTGACCGGGTTAGTTGATCAAATTCTTCATCACCTTTCCTTTAATAAATTCACCTTTACACCATCTCCCCGGTCTGTGTCCTCACAGACCGGAACTAAAATTAAAACCGTTCTCTATAATCTGTTATTATGTTTAACTCATCAACACCGAAGTAAGGAACCTCGAATTGCTTAAGCTGCAACTGCTCTATTCATAGATGATCGAGTAGTGGTACGTTTCAATTTTGGCATCTCATCATACGTTTTGCCTTTTAATAACCTACCCGTCTTTTTCTTATTCGTTCCTCCCCATTGTTTAAAAAAGAATGCTACTTTACCATCACGACATTGCGATTTAATATCAAGAACCCATTCCGTATTCATAGGCCGTGGCTTTCGGCCAGACTCACCACCTACAATTACCCAATCGATATTGGTCAGATTGAGATTAGGCAATGGACCAATTAAAGGTTCGCAAGAAAGAAATTTTACTTGTGCTGATGCTTCTCTTAAGAAATCAATGCGATCAACAACTTTTTCGTCTTCTACCGACACGCCCATCCAAATATTAGGAGTCCAGTTTAATTCTTTATCATATCTCAGAACCAGATCAGCTCTTTTCGTCAGTACTTGATACGTATGTTGCGGTGTTTCATTCATTACCTTAAAAACCTTCTTGATAAACTCCAGCGGAACATCTTTGTGAAAAAGATCACTCATTGAGTTAACAAAAACGATTTTTGACCCCGACCATGAATACGGAATGTCCAAGGCATCCTCGTGGATAGCTAGCTTAAAACCATTCTTGTACTTGTCTAAGCCCATCGCCTTAAGCCTACGGGCCATTACTTCGGCATAACAGAACTTACAACCCGTTGATATTTTTGTGCAACCTGTGGTTGGGTTCCAGGTCAGTTCGGTCCACTCTATTGATGATTGTGCCATTTTATTTCAGTTCAAATTTGACTTTCTGTGACTCATTCTTGAAATAATTGTAAGAAACGTAAAATGCTCCTTTTCTTACTTTTTGAGTGGATGAAACCTCAAGTTTACCAGATTGTTGCCAATTATAGAAAATCTCATTGGTGTGTTTGGGTAAATATCCTGCTCTAAGGGTAAACTCATAAATTTCACCATTAGTCTTTTTGGTTTTAAGAAACAATTTGAGGCTCTCCTCCAAAAAATTTGTCTTTTGATCAAAGAAAAGTGATGGTTGATTACCTGTGTAATTCCAACCTTTACCTTGTTCAGTAT
>JAENVX010000322.1 GCA_016650355.1 Bacteroidia bacterium
GGCTACAATTTTTGAAGGTCTTGCAACACAGGAACCAAAACGCTGACCCAATGCAACTTTTGGACATTTTGCAGCATTGTTTGTCAACCAGGCTTGTAATCTTTTAACGCCATCTTTCGCAAAAAACATTTCATTATAATCTTCTCCAAAAGAGGAAACATCAAGACGCGTGCCATCAGGATATTCCACAGCAGGTTTTTCACTTTCAAAATTTCCGAAGCGGAAAAGTTTTATTTGAGAATGATTTAACGTTTGGGCAGAGACTAGAAACGTTATTGCCAGAATATACATGGTGATAACTATTTTTTTCATTTACTATTTATGCGTTTTATTTTCCCGTCCAGGAAAATTGTTGTGTGCCATGCCTCATTCCTATTTTCTGAGTGAATCAAATTTGTCTGTGAATGTTTTGCCTTCGAATGGAAAGAAATCCAATACATCGTATTTCCAGATGTTGGTGGGAAAGATAACAACGAGATTGGCAGTCTTATTTCCAATATTTTTAAAAGCATGCGGAACACCAGCTGGAATATTTACTACATAAGGGCCCTTGATGGTGAATAGGGTATCTCCTAGCGCATAAACAATATCTCCTTCCAATAAGACGTGCGATTCCTCGCCTTCATGTGAATGCATCGGAGGTGCTCCACCTGGAAAAGTCTCGGTGACACCAATGGTAAGGTTGTTATAACCATTCCGTTGACCTTCCATCACGTGCACATATTCTCCAGGGCCAGGATTGATGGTGGGAAGTTTATCTAAGGTTACAGCGAAATCGGAGTAGTACGTCATGGCTGGCGGTGTAAAAGGACCGGGCACCGTGCGTCTTTCAAGCACTTTGAACTTGTGATGCTGCGCATTTAATTTAGCGATAACTGAATCGGGAGCTTGCTTTGATTCTTCTACCAGACTGCTGATAGAAAATGTTTCTTTTGTTACATCTTTGGAAGTTGTGTTGGGGTGATTGCCTGAACAAGCGGCAAGGAATACTCCACACACTAGTAAGCTAGTTGAAGATCTCACTGCATTCATGATGGATTTGGGGTTTTTGGTTTAGGTCTGTTTTAGGGTGAACCAATTTAATAAATTATTTACTAATCTCAATTGGCGTGTTACTCTGATAGATTCTTGAATCAGCTCGTTAACTTCGTGAACAACATCAAAAGTTCCTTAAAATGTTTCCAGCACAGCGTTTTCTATTGGTTAGCGGATTGCAGTTTAGTATTAGAATTCGCTACTACTTTATACAGCATAATAAAATTTACGACTGCTAATAGAAACATAGGGATTCTTCTATAGGCCATGTCGGTTGATATAAGTCGTTCAATTAATTCTAAAGAAAATCCTTTATCGAGCTCAACTTGAATAGGGATTTGAATAGCTATGGTTGAAACAAGGGTTATAAAATTAAAAAATAATGCCAACCAAACTAACCACTTAGGAATGACCATCGGTCGAAACCAAAACAACAAAATCTGAGGAATGAAGGATAAGAAAAAGAAAACAACAAATAGCGGAATAATTAGCGAACTATCAATATGATGAAATTCAGGAAATTCATTTGCTCCTACCGCACGCCATGTCCTGTAAGCAACTAACGAATTTACAATACCTCCACCAAAAACATAGAAAGCCAGCAGAATATAGACTGAGAATACCATATTCGAAATTTTGGCTTTATCGTTCAAAGGTTGTTTATTCATTGATGAATATATCCAGGTATTTTCTTACTGCCATCATTCCTTAACGGGAAATGAATATCGTTACTAAATTCGTTTGATACAAAGAGTTTTATTCAATTTTTTATTTGAATAGCTGGTGACAGGCCAACATGAGTGATTGGATTGACTTGGCAATTTTTATTCTTCCGAAGACAGCTAAACCTGTCCATATTTTATTGCCGCCTCAAGTACCTCAATGTTTATATCTTTCAGCGTTTTGAACTTAATGCAATACCCGGTCACGCTGGCCTTTCCAAGTTTTTTTCCATACGTCTTGGCTAAGTATGTCTTGTCTTTGATACCAAGGATATAGACCGGGATTCCGGTGCTGTTTGCCTCAAACCAATTCGATAAAACTCCCGGGTTGTTCCATCAGCATATTTAATGGTGTAAAATCAATATCCGATATTAGGGTTAGCTACAGTTTTACCATCGCTGTTTTTACCATCGTTGAACCATAATTTACATGCTGGCATTATTTGATGTGTGAGCTGGTGTAACGCTTGCATCCCACTACGCTTTGGTTCCGGTTGGCTGGTGATATACTTTTTGATTTCTTTTTGTATGTTCATCTTTATCAGCAAAACTAAGGTAAGTCAATTTTTGGTTTGAAATAGCTGGGGAAAGACAAAAACATGAGCGAGTGGATCAATTTGTTTGTTGGTGAAGAACACCATAGTCGTTAACTTAAGCAGAAGGAATCTGAAATTGGAGAAGAGGTAGTTAC
>JAENVX010000323.1 GCA_016650355.1 Bacteroidia bacterium
GCTGATAGTTATTGGTAACAGCTACCGAGTAGAATTCTCCAACAGAATAATCCCCCTTTAACACACACGATGGATATTTCCACGTGATGGCAGAGCCGGTCTCAACCTGTGTCCATGAAATCTTAGAACGATCACCATAACACAATCCTCGCTTAGTAACAAAGTTGTAGATGCCTCCTTTGCCATTCTTATCACCAGGATACCAATTCTGAACTGTTGAGTATTTGATTTCAGCATCTTTCATCGTGTAAAGCTCAACCACAGCTGCATGCAATTGATTTTCATCGCGCATTGGAGCTGTGCACCCTTCAAGGTAACTGACATATGACCCTTCTTCGGCAACAATTAATGTGCGTTCAAATTGACCTGTATTTGCTGCGTTGATCCTGAAATAGGTTGAGAGTTCCATGGGGCAACGAACTCCTTTGGGGATGTAACAAAATGATCCATCTGAAAATACTGCTGAGTTAAGCGTTGCAAAATAATTGTCATTGATGGGGACAACTGATCCGAGGTATTTCTTAATAAGTTCAGGATGATTTTTGACAGCATCGCTAAAAGAACAGAAAATGATCCCCATCTCACCTAACTTTTCTTTAAAAGTTGTAGCAACTGAAACACTATCAATTACGGCATCCACAGCCACTCCCGTCAATCGCTTTTGTTCAGTTAGTGAAATACCCAGCTTCTCAAAAGTTTTTATGAGTTCAGGATCAACATCATCAAGACTATTCGTTTTTGCTTTTTGCTTAGGAGCAGAATAATAGATTATATCCTGATAATTAATTTCAGGGTAATGAACATTGGGCCATTTCGGCTCTTTCATTTTTAACCATAATCTGTAAGCTTTTAATCTCCACTCCAACAACCATTCTGGCTCAGCCTTTTTGGCTGATATAAAGCGAACAGTATCTTCACTTAATCCACGCGGAGCTTCGTCCGCTTCAAGGTTGACAGTCCAACCGTGTTCATATTCCTTGGAGGTTATTTCTTCCAGTACTTGGTTGTCCTTACTCATTTGGTCTATTTAGACTAATTTCAAATAGTAGCTCAAAAATAAGAACAAAAAACGGCTTTTAAGGTTCTAATCCATTCAAAATTTATTCTTTCGAGAGTTTAAGATTGCGATCAAGACTTTCTTCAAGAGAAATCATTGTTTCTGTCCTGTCAATGCCTTCTACTTGTTGCATTTTGTCATGGAGCACCTCTTTCAGGTGATTTGTATCCTTGCAGTGAATCTTAATGAACATCGAGTAGTTTCCGGTGGTGTAATGGATGTTTGTTATCTCAGGGATATTTTTGAGTTTGGCGAGTACCTGATCATATAAAGCGCTCTTTTCCAAATAGATACCTATGAAAGCCGTGATATCATACCCAAGTTTAGCGTAGTTAATCCTTAAGGTAGTTTTTTCTAGGATGCCAGCGTCCTCCATCTTATTCATTCGCACGTGCACTGTTCCTTGTGAAACATTGACCTTTTTGGCTACTTCAGTATAGGGCCTTTTGGCATCTATCATTAGTATTTCCAGGATTTTTAGGTCTGTATTGTCAATTTCATAATTCTTTGGCATATCATGATTTGTTTTTTATTCAATTTTTAAAAATAACTAATATCTATTAAATATTATGCAATTATTATGTCATATTATTGATGTTTTATCATGTATTACGTTACTTTGCTACAGTAAATACAATGTAGGGTGTTGAAATAGGCAGACAAGCCCTCCGATCTCGGGGGTGAAGACAACAGGAAAAAGCTGAGTAAAATCGGCCTAACTGCTTCGTGGAGGTTCGAGGCCTTCCTCTACAGCATACCCGATGTTTCGGGAAGTTCTTTAAAATTGTAGGGTGTTGAAACTGGCAGACATACCCTCCTGTCTCGGGGGTGGGGAACCAAGGAGAAACGCAGGGTAATGGGTTGACCACTAAAAGTTTTCTTATGTCCTGTAGCTAACTGCCCCGTGGAGGTTCGAACCCTCCCTCTACAGCGTTTAGGTTTAGTGTGAAGTTGATTTTGAAAATAAGACCCGGACTAGTAGCCGGGTTTTTTTTGAGCTGACTTTTGATGTGTGCATTTCGGCCAATCCTTTTCTGTTCCTGACATAACTATTCATCACATTTATTTTTTCTTAATAAGTTAAGAGCTCACCAATAACTGATGTAAACGATTGCTAAAGGGACTAATTTTTGCCTATTTAGGATTTTGATTGTTGGTTATGATAGATTTCCCCTGGTTTAAAAATTACCCTAACGGAACACCGCACGAGATTGGCCCTTTGGAGTACCAATCTTTAGTTGAGTTATTCGAAAAATCCAGTATCAAGCATAGTGATCGTATTGCTTTTGAAAACATGGGTGTGAAGCTAACTTTTGCAGAGATCGATAGTTACTCAACAAATTTTGCTGCCTACGTTCAGCAAGAGCTTGGTTTAAAAAAGGGAGATCGGATTGCAATTCAAATGCCCAACCTGCTTCAATTTCCAACCGCCTTTATCGGTTCACTGAAAGCTGGGTTAATTGTTGTCAACACCAATCCCCTGTATACCCCACGCGAAATGGAGCATCAGTTCAAAGACGCTGGTGTATCTGCCATTGTGATTGTAGCCAACTTTGCTTTTAATCTTGAAGCCATAAGAGTGAAGATACCGGCAAAACATATTATCATCACCAACATGGGCGACATGCTTGGAACTTTTAAAGGTGCCCTGGTAGATTTTGTTGTAAAGCGGGTGAAAAAAATTATTCCTGAGTATAATATTCCTGGTGCCATCAGTTTTAAGGATGTGTTAAAAAAAGGAGCTACTCTTCAACTTGTAAAACCTACGATTGTCGATGAGGATGTTGCTGTTTTGCAATACACAGGAGGAACAACAGGGATTTCAAAAGGCGCTCAGCTTTCACATAGAAACATCATTGCCCACAACATGATGGTCACGCATTGGTTTAAACCATACATGTCTCTTAACCACGAAGACATAATGATCACAGCAATACCCATGTACCATATTTTTGCGCTAACCGTAAATGGTGTATTGATGTATTCTTCGGGAGTAAAAAATGTGTTGATCACCAATCCGCGCGATATTCCTGGCTTCTGTAAAGAGCTGAAGAAACATAAGTTCACAATTATTACTGGCGTTAATACTCTTTTCAACGGACTGTTGAACAATCCTGAATTTAAATCAATAGATTTTTCTTGCTTAAAGGGTGCAGTTGGGGGAGGAATGGCTGTGCAAGATGTTGTAGCTAAAAAATGGAAGGAGATAACAGGAACTGCTTTAGTTGAAGGATATGGTCTTAGTGAGACGTCTCCTGTATT
Source organism: Bacteroidia bacterium (assembly GCA_016650355.1). GTDB lineage: Bacteria > Bacteroidota > Bacteroidia > Cytophagales > Cyclobacteriaceae > ELB16-189. The sequence continues at coordinate 3,320 of JAENVX010000323.1, forward strand.
GTGTTGCAATCCCTTGGATGGGACGCATCGCATAGGAACAATCGGTGTGCCGGTTCCTAGTACCGAAGTTGCGATTTTGGATGATGATGGAAATGAAGTTCCGTTAGGAGAAAGAGGTGAAATTTGCGCACGTGGCCCACAAGTAATGAGAGGCTATTGGCAAAAAGATAATGTGGGTGTATTCTTTAATAACGAATGGTTCCGTACAGGTGACATCGGATTGATGGATGCAGACGGATTTTTCAAAATTGTTGATCGGAAAAAAGATATGATTAAGGTCTCAGGCTTTAATGTTTTTCCAAATGAGATTGAAAATGTGTTGGCAAGCCATCCTAATGTATTGGAAGTTGCGGCTATCGGAGTGCCAGATCAAAAATCGGGGGAAGTTATCAAAGCCTTCATTGTTAAAAGAGACCCTAGTCTTACGGAAGATGAGCTAAAAGAATTTTGCCATGAAAACCTAACCAATTATAAAGTCCCTAAATATTTTGTCTTTAAAACTGAACTTCCTAAGTCGAATGTGGGTAAAATAATCAGACGGATACTGAAGGAAGAAGAGCAAGGCAAGATTGTGTAAGACATTAATACTTCTTTTCTGGGTATTATCATTTCCTGGCAGACACTACATTCGCGTAAAATCTATTTATGAAGAATATATCTTTGCTCCTTCTCGCAGTCTCATTCGCCTTACTTTGTTCATTTGATAATTATCCCTATACAACTGATTTTTTTTTAGATCCAATCGATTCAGTTAAATATCCTAAAGAAAAACACCTGGCTAACATGAGACAACTCACGTTTGGTGGAGACAATGCCGAGGCATATTGGAGTTTTGATGGCAAGCGGGTTAGTTTTCAGTCAAACAATCCCGCCTGGGGTTTAAAGTGCGACCAGATATTCTATACACCAATTGAGGGCGTTGATTATAGGTCGGGTGCGAAACCTCAAATGATTAGTACTGGACTTGGACGAACAACCTGCGCATTCTTTATGCCAGGTGACAAGCAAATACTTTTCGCTTCCACGCATTTAGGGGGAAAAGATTGCCCTGCAGAACCTGAACGTATCCCTGGTGGAAAGTATTTATGGCCGATATATGATACCTATGATATTTTTGTTTCAGATCTTAATGGAAAAATTGTTAAACAACTTACAAATGCAAACGGGTATGATGGCGAAGCAACGATTTCTCCCAAAGGAGATAAAATTGTTTTTACCTCAACGCGCAACGGTGATCTTGACTTGTACACCATGGACATCACAGGAAAAAATGTTAAACAAATTACCAATGAACTTGGGTATGATGGAGGAGCCTTCTTTTCACCGGATGGAAAGAAACTTGTCTTTCGCGCTTCTCGCTTTAAAACTGACGGAAAAAGAAAAGAATACTTGGAATATTTGAAGCAGGGTTTAGTCGCTCCAACCGAGATGGAAATCTTCACCTGCAATATTGATGGATCAGATTTAAAGCAGATCACGCACTTAGGAAAAGCTAACTGGGCACCGTTCTATCACCCGGCAGGAAAGAAAATATTATTTAGTTCCAACCACAAAGGCACTCGCGGATTTGAGTTCAACATCTTCATGATAAATGAAGATGGTTATGGGATAGAGCAAGTTACTTACGACAAAGTGTTTGATTCCTTTCCTATGTTTTCACCAGATGGAACAAAACTCGTCTTTTCTTCAAACCGGAATAATGGCGGAACCCGAAATACCAACCTTTTTGTTGCGGACTGGGTTGAATAAGATTAGTTATCCAAATATCTTCTCAATACCCCAAAATTTATCGATGATAATAAGTATGGATAATATACCAAGTATAATCGGGCATAGCCACATAATTGCAAAGTCAATATACTTCTTCAGCAGTGATCCAAAGTAAGTTGGATTGCCGATGGCTAGTTCGTTGTTCATATTGGCAATCTTCCAACGATTGCGAATAAAAATACACATCAAGCCACCACCAACAGTGAGACTGATGTCGCACATATCAGAAACAAAAGAAAGAAAATCTCTCTCTTTATAAAATGATAACTTATTAAGAAACGGAATCATCCCCTGGCTTAACATACTTGGCAAGCCTAAAACAAATATTAATAGTGCTAACCCCCATACGACAGTTTTTCGAGGAAGTTTTTTCTGATCTACCAAATAGGCTGCCGGCACCTCAAGAAGGGAGACGGTAGAAGTAAGGGCAGCAAAACACAGCAACAAGAAAAAAGAACCACCTACTATTCGGCCTGCTATGGGTCCCATATTATGGAAGACCTCAGTAAGAACAACAAAGACCAAACTTGGTCCTTGCACATCGTACGCATTGATAGCGGCTACCATAGGAAAAACCATAAGCCCCGCTAAGAAGGCAACTGAGGAATCGGCAATTGAAATAACTGCAGCCGAAGAAACTATATTTTGATTTTTACTAACATACGATCCATAGGTAATTAGGGCACCCATACCCAGTGAAAGAGAAAAGAATGCTTGCCGCAATCCATCAAAAATTGTTTGAGTTTTTATTTCACTTAGATCTGGGATCAGGTAGAATTTTACACCCTCAATAGCATTCGGTAACGTAAGACTGTATACAATTAAGCCTAGCAAGATTATATAGAGTGCAGGCATCATTATTTTATTGGCCATCTCAATACCTTTCTGCACACCTTGCGAAACGATAAGCGCAGTAAAGACCATAAAGCCCAACGAAAACCAAAAGTTATCGCTGATGTCGTTTACATAGTTTCCAAAATACTGGCCATAGTTGGTTTGGTTAAGCAGGTCTCCAAAGGAGATTTCAAGAAAATAACCGAAAGCCCAACCGGCTACTACATTGTAAAAGGATAAGATGAAAATCCCAGCAAGAATTCCGAACAAACCAAGGTATCCCCATTTACCGCCACCTAGCTTTTTGTATGAACCGTAAGCATCGGTTTGTGCATTGCGGCCAATTGCAATCTCGCCAACCATTACGGGAAAGCACAATGCGAAAACACAGATAAGATAGATTAGTAGAAATGCCGCTCCACCATTTTGCCCCGCAAGGTAGGGGAAGCGCCAAATGTTGCCCAGCCCGACAGCCGAGCCAGCAGCTGCTAAAATGAATCCGAGTCTACCTGAAAAACTGCCACGATTTGACATTTTGGAAATTGATTAGGCAGCAAAATAGGCCTTAAACTAAACTTATCAAAAGCTTGTTATTAAATCGATGTGTACATTTAGTTATATAATTATAAGAGAGTAGTTTGGATTTATTCTTGTGTAATAGCTGAGTATCTTGCAGTAAATTTTCATAGAAATAAGGAGTATATTAGGTTATCGAATAAACATGGAAGAAGAAGTTAAAAAGTTAACAACACAGGAGAAAGCATTACGCATAAACCTGAGCAGAGCAATCTTTGGCTCGTTTGCTGAAATAGGTGCAGGGCAGGAAGTGGCTGCCAACTTTTTTAAAGTAGGTGGAGCATCAGGTACAATAGCTAAAACTATGTCTGCTTATGACATGAAATTTAGCGATGCTATTTATGGTCAGGGCGATCGGTACGTATGTGAAGACAGATTGATTAGAATGCTTAACCATGAATATGTCCTTTTGGCCGAAAGACTTCCACATCGAATAAAAGATACGCGTTTCTTTGCGTTTGCAGATACCGTTGAGGTATTGAATTTTGATCGAACGAATCAAGGGCATGGCTGGATTGGTTTGAGGTTTCAGAAGAAACCTGGAGGACCATCCAACGATTGCGTCATTCACGTAAAAATGCATGACACAGATCCTCTTCAACAGCAATTATCGCTGGGTATTGTTGGCGTTAATCTGATCTATGCTTGCGTATTCATGCACGACCTTGAGAAAATGATTGTTTCGTTGCTGGATGGACTTACGACCAAGAGGATTGAAATTGATATGTTTCGCCTAAATGGGCCTGATTTTGAACATGTAGACAATCGGCTAATGGCATTGAAGTTGGTGAAAAATCAACTGACCAAGGCAGCAATGTTTGGACCAGATGGTAATGTGATGCAGCCCTCAGAGGCATTGTATAAAAAGAATGTTTTAGTATTACGGGGACGATTTCGTCCGGTTACGCACGTGAACGCTGATATGTTGCTTACTTCACGCAGAAAGTTCAGAAATGAGCCAGATGTGGAAAGAGAGAAAATGGTTGTGATAACTGAACTTACCCTAAATGACCTTGGCCTCGATGGGAAAATTGATGAACGAGACTTCCTGCATCGTGTTGATATCATTTGCTCGTTGGGGCAAAACGTGATGATATCCAACTACTTTGAATATTATAGAATAGTTGATTACTTGTCTAAGATTACGAAAGGTAAGAAGATAGGCATTATCATGGGTATTTACGCCCTTCAAAAAGTGTTTGAGGAAAAAACGTATACAAATATTCGCGGGGGCATCCTGGAGTGTTTTGCTTCATTGTTCGGCTCTAATGTAAAAATATATGTCTATCCAGCTCTGCGAAGTGATAATACTCTTTTTACGCTAAAGGATTTTGAAAGTACGCTTCCAGAAAATCTAAAGAACCTGTTTCGTTATGTTTTGGATAACAATAAGTTGGAGGACATCCAAGATGCAAATACTCATAATCTTAACATCATATCAGACAATGTATTGGCAATGATTAGGAAAGGTGAACCTGGCTGGGAGAAATTTGTCCCGCATAAAGTTGAGGACGCAATCAAAGAGTTTGGACTTTTTGACTATCCATATTATAAGGGAATTCTAAAAGAACCAATTGCCGGCTAAAGTTTTCCTTCCGCTTTCATCCTGCTAAAATAAGATTTTGCCTCACTCATTACTTTGGGGGCAAGAATCAAACCGGATACTATGGTGGGGATAGCCATTAGTGCATATGCTACGTCAATGATGTTGATTACCAAATCCATTGATACAACAGCTCCAAAAATAATGGTGATCAGGTAAAAATAATTATACCATTTGCTTGCAGGTACTCCGATAAGAAATGATAATGCTTTGCTTCCATAATAGCTGTAGGAGAACAGTGAAGTAACTGCAAAAAAGAAAGCACAAGTGAGCAATAGGTATTTTCCAATTCCAGGCATTGAGTTGTTGAATGCGGCAGCGGTGAGCGTAACACCATTAGAGTCTGAACTTTGCCAAACCCCCGTTACTAAGATTGCCAATGCTGTAAGAGAGCAGACCAACAAGGTATCGATAGCAGGACTTATCATCGATACTAAACCTTCTCGAATGGGCTCTGAACTTTGTGAAGCGCCAAGCGCCATTGGTGCTGTGCCGATGCCCGCCTCATTTGAAAATGAAGCCCTTCTAACTCCGAGGACAATTAGACCACCAAGTAAACCGCCAAGCGCTTGTTCACCATGATAGTCTTGTGCAGAAAATGCATCTTTAAGAATGAGCACAAAATAATGTGGTACTAAGTCGATATTGATAATAAGAATAGTCAGAACTGAGAAAAAATAGAGTACAATCATAAGTGGAACCATTTTACCCGCCCACGTACCTATCCGTTGTATTCCACCAATGATGACAAGCCCTGAAATGATCATCAGAATAAACCCAATACTAAATTTCAGTGTGCTGATTTCCATACCCATAAATTGAAACGACATTGCCTTAACACTATCGGAATCAACGCCAATATCTATAATTGCCTGTGTAAGTTGGTTGGCTTGAAAAATAGGCAGACAACCTACCATGGTACAAAGACAAAACAATACAGCCAGCGGATACCAGCGCTTACCCATAGCTTCGCGTATAACGTACATTGGGCCACCTTGAATTTCTCCTGCA
>JAENVX010000324.1 GCA_016650355.1 Bacteroidia bacterium
AATGCAACACCTGCGCTAAACTTCCATGGAGTTTTTAAGGGGTATTCGGAATTTATTGCATCGGTTTTTGCGCTTTCATCATTAATAAATTCTCCAGGCAGGTACTCAAAATTTTTCCAAGCTGTATTCATCGTGGCGCTATAGACGTCTGTAAGTTGATAAGCGGTTGGAGTTGTAGCAGAGACACCAAACTGGATAAAATCGACAGGCTTAATAATAGCACCGAATGTCGCGTTGATTCCTGACCCCCTAATTTCAAGTGTCTCTTCAAGCAGCAAATCAGATAATGGCTCATTCACGAAATCTTCAGTGTAAACTTTTTTTGATTTATATCGAATGGAAGCGAGCCCAACTCCCATACCAATAAAAACTTTGTCAACGAAGTTGGCACCATATGAGAAGTTCCATTGGTTTTGCGAACCGCGTGTCTCAATCTTTTCATGTTGATTAGGGATGCCCGCTACATCTGTAAAGTATTCTGTATTGCTAAAGGAAGGGTCGAGTATGGTTGCCTCGCCTATCAAATAGTTATTATAAGCCAACTCTGTGGGTGTATTATATAGATCGCCTCCGTTTTTGAATTGATCCGGTGTATCACCGGTAGCGTCTTCAATAAAATAGTCGATGATCGAATTATCTGGATTCGTGCCGTTGTAAATAAGATTGCGATTAAAATCATTGAGGCGGGAATAGGAAATAGAAAATGTTCCCCCCTGAAGCCCTTTGAGTTTTAGATCACCATTGTGAAAAGCGAGACTTAACCCAGGAATGTTTAAAGTTGACTTCGAGGCATTTGAGTTTTGACCAAGGTAATCGGCCGAAACATTTGAAAAATTAATGGCTGGTGTGAATGCAAACTCAGAACGGTTATACATACCCAGCCCTGCTGGATTTGAATATCCACTACTGTAATCCCCACCAAGGCCTATCTGTGCGCCACCCATTCCTTGTATTCTTGCACTCCCACCTGATTGGGTGCGGCTAAACAAGAGGGCTGTTTCTGTAAAGCTTTGCGCGATAACCTGTTGTACAGAGCACAGAATAATTCCACCGAGCAGAAGCCCTTTTGAAATTTTCATACCTAAGTTGTTTTGAATTAATCCCTACCCCTAGAACGTGAACTTCCACTGCTGCCTGACGATGAACTTCCTGTTGACATGCTTCCAGCAGAACTACCTCTCGAGCCACTATCAAATGAAGTACGTGAATTTCCAAAATCAGAATTTTGTCTTCCAGTTGACGTTGATTGGTTATTCCAGCCTGAGCGCGATTGATTGCCTGCGCTATTCGAGCTATTATCACTCCAGGCAGATCGTGATGGATTTTTCTCAGGATCCCTTTTCCAGTTGCGATCGTAGTATTGACTTTGGTTATCTGAACGACTTCTGCCATTAACAGCCTCTCTGCCATTTCTAGCGTACCCAGTTTCTGGTCTTGAGCGGTCGATCGTATTATCGAGGTCACTGCTTCGATTAACCCTCTTTCCATATACATTAGGATTCCTATAATCTCCACTGTTATTAATTACAACAACATTGTTTCCATAATAATTTGAACCAAACCCGTAGTTGTTGTAATACGACCCCCCACCGTATCCATAGTTCCATGGGTTTCCCCAGCTATTTGCATATCCATAATTCATACCACCATACCAGCCTGAATTCATTCCTCCTAAACTATATCCCAACATGGAAGACCAGCCTGGCTGATAATATCCACCGCCCATGCCCCAAGGAGAGTAGAAACTATTGTATGGAGAGCCAAAGCCAGAATTCATTCCATAACGATTCATACTATACCCACCATAAGAGTTGTAAAAATTGCTGCAGTTGCAATTATTGCTTGCAAGGTTTTGATTGACGCTAACTGGGTTATACCCGGCAACAAAATATTGCGATTCATTAGCTGCCAAAGAAGGATTTGTTTTAAGTCTATTGGTGTATTCAGGATTAACACTTCGGCCAGAATAACTATCCGTTGGATTGATAGGTGAAGATTTCACGGCTTGAAGATCATGTTTCTTGTATTGGCTGGCTAATACTTCTTGCTTAGAAGCATTTAGTTGCGCCCTGTCTTTTGAGTTGAAATACATGTCATCATATTCAACCTGACCAAACGATGCGAACATCCCTAACACTGCCACAAAAGTCAATAAAGTGTATTTCGTTTTCATAATCGTTTCTTTAACTATTCTTACTAACGTAAATCTACAAAAACTGGTGCCGGCAATCAATAAAATAGTCCTGTTTGGAGTAGGGTAGTTATGCCAACTGTACTAAAATTTAAGTGCTATCGTGCTTAAAAGTACTTTCAGGCAAGAAAATCCTGAGGATGCTACAATCCAAATCCATATTTTTGAGGCCTAAATTTTTTGGATAATGGGAAAAGAGTTGACCACGCGCAGTGAAGATTATTCGCAATGGTATATTGATTTAGTAAAAAAGGCCGAACTGGCAGAAAACTCTGATGTGAGGGGTTGCATGGTTATTAAACCGTATGGTTATAGCATATGGGAAAAAATGCAGCAGGCTTTAGATACTATGTTTAAGGAGACTGGGCATGTGAATGCATATTTCCCTCTTTTTGTGCCTAAAAGCCTGTTTGAAGCAGAAGAAAAAAATGCAGAAGGATTTGCAAAAGAATGTGCCATTGTAACGCATTATCGCCTAAAGACAGATCCAAATAATAAGGGAAAGTTGATTGTTGATCCTGACGCAAAATTGGAAGAGGAGTTAGTCGTAAGGCCTACCAGTGAAGCCATTATCTGGAGCACGTATAAAAAATGGATTCAGTCGTATCGCGACTTGCCACTTTTAATTAATCAATGGGCAAATGTGGTA
>JAENVX010000325.1 GCA_016650355.1 Bacteroidia bacterium
ATCTACCCAACCCCGAAAAACTTCAAACCTTTTCTGAGTTTGCCAAGCAGTTTGGTCATAAATTACAAATTGAAGATGCGGCAGTTTCACGTTCATTAAATAAATTGATGGATGAAATTGAAGGCAAGCCGGAGCAAAATGTTTTACAATCCCTTGCCGTGCGTGCGATGGCAAAAGCGAAGTACACCACCGAGGCAAAAGGACATTTTGGGTTGGCATTTGACCATTATACTCACTTCACCTCTCCCATCCGAAGGTATCCGGATATGATGGTTCATCGATTACTGCAACATTACCTGGACAATGGTAAGTCAGTAAACAAAAAAGAATTCGAAGAAAAATGTATTCATTCATCTGAGCGCGAGAAACGGGCTGCCGATGCGGAGCGTGCCTCCATCAAGTATAAACAAGTAGAGTTTATGAGCATGGCCGAAGATAAAGTTTACGATGGCATCATTACGGGTGTGACAGATTTTGGAGTGTTTGTAGAGATGGTAGAGACAAAATGCGAAGGCATGGCTCGTCTGGCTGATATGAAAGATGACTTTTACGAATTTGACGAAAAGAACTATCGCATCATTGGCCGGAGGAGAAAAAAAATTTACCGGCTAGGGGACGAAACAAAAGTGCGCGTTAAAAAAACGGACGTAGATAGACGAATGATTGACCTGGTGTTTGTTACTTCTGCCGACTTTGACAATGATTAAAAGCTACTTAACGCTCATCGAGGCTGAGATAAAAAAGCAAAAGTTTGGCTCTGAGCCAGAATCTCTCTATCAGCCGATTCGATACATATTAAGCTTAGGTGGAAAACGTTTGCGGCCATTATTAACAATGTTCGCCTATTTGCTCTATAAAAAAGACCCCAGGAAAATTGTCCAGTATGCCACCGCTATTGAAGCATTTCACAACTTTACACTCTTGCATGACGACATCATGGACAAAGCACCTCTCCGCAGAGGCAAAGCTACTGTTCATAAAAAATGGAATGTAAATACCGCCATACTATCCGGTGATGTAATGCTGGTAAAAGTGTATGATTTATTCTTAACGCTGGATGAAAAAAAACTGAAAGCCGTGCTAAAAGGCTTCAACACCTGTGCTGCGGAAGTATGCGAAGGGCAACAATGGGACATGGAGTTTGAAACAAAATCAAAAGTATCGGAGGCTCAATATATAAATATGATTCGGCTGAAGACTGCCGTGCTGCTAGGGTTCAGTTTGGAATTGGGTGCACTACTAGCCAATGCCTCTGAATCGGACAGAAAAGCATTGAAAGAATTTGGCGTAAATATTGGAATCGGTTTTCAACTTAAAGATGATCTGCTGGATGTATATGCTAATAAAAAGAAATTTGGCAAACAGGTAGGTGGAGATATTTTGGCAAATAAGAAAACCTTTCTGCTCATCAAAGCGCTGGAAAAATCAAAAGGAAAAACCAGGCAAGAGTTGACCCATTGGCTTTCGCAAAAGAAATTTAACAAGGCAGAGAAAATTGAAGGAATTACCGCAATATATGATTCCTTAAATATTCAGCAAATCACCGAACGAAAGATTGAGTCTTATTTTAAGAAAGGATTTAAATCGCTGGCTAAGGTGAAGTCGAGCAAAGGGAAAAAGCATTTAATCGAATTTGCCAATGACCTTATCGGGCGTCAATCTTGATTTTCTATTTTCTTTTATGGAACACCAGTTTCCCTTTTTCTCCTCCTACCGTTTCGCCCACGACATAAAATCCAGATCCATCAAGCGCCCAGGCTATCGCCTCATCCTGTGGCCCTTTATCATAAGGTAATTCAATTGGTCTTTTTTTCAGTAAGTCATCTATCAGCTCATCTCCTTCTCTTCTCCAATAATAGATATTATCATAATCCTTTATTAGGACTTCACTCCCGTCCATTGAAATGTCTGCAGCATTAATATTGTGAAATGGTAAAATGGCAATTCGTTCAGGCAACAATGTATCTTGGTCAAACGGATAATGCATCTGATATACTCTGATGGAATCTTCGCGCTTTGAGAATAGAAACATATCTCCAGAAAGCGGATCAATTGTTAGTGCTTCTGAATCCCGAACTCCATCCGGTAGCTTTACCACCAATGTATCGTAATCTGAAATAACTATCTCCTCCTCTTTAGAGAGCAGAGGTTCTTGAAACCTATATATTAGCTTTACAGGAAACAGTGCTTTATTGTCGCCAATATCGCCAACATAAACATAAGTCTTGCCAACTTCAGAGCCCCTGCCTACGGCTATGTCTTCCCAATCACGGTTTCGAATATGCTTGAACTTACAGACTAGTTTTATATCCGCGTCTTGATCAATCAAGAATACTTCAGCTGGATTTTCTCCATCATTGTGTGACCATAAGTAGCCAGGATTATTCACACTGGCCACCAATCCTGATGCCTCCACTAGTCGATGATCAAGTTTACCCAAACTCTCACCTTTTTTAAATAATGCATCACTAGCATCCTCTTTCGCAATTGGTTTACTACAAGCAAGAAAAAAAAGGAATCCAAATAAGAATTTAATGTTCACTCCTCTGCCCTGCGTAATAAAAACATTCAACACCTTGATGAGTTTACGAAAGAAGTCGTTCAAAGCGGAGAATTTTCAACTGCTAACCCAGCGTCTTTCCAGGCGCCCAGACCACCTTTCAATTCGTACACCTCTTTGTAACCCTTTTCGCGAAGAATCGCTGCCGCTTTTGCACTTCTTTTACCAGAAGCACAATAGACAAATAGCGGTTTATGCTCAAGTCCTTCCAGCTTTGATGCGAATGAATTATCAAACACTATGCTTAGAGAATTTTCAAGACGATCAATAGCAATCTCATCAGGTGTACGAACATCCAGAAGTATGGCGTCTGAGGTATTCTCAAATTTGGCCTTAAAATCTAATGGAGATAAAACAACATTTTCTGTGTCTCCTGAGCAAGCCGACAGCAGAACAATAATAAATAGGTATTTTTTCATGGCGATTGAATTGTTTCGCTAAAATACAATTTTATCTATGCTCTTTATATTTAGGGCGGTGTCGCATACATTTACTTTAATTCAATTATTTCTAATGATTATTCACTCTTCAAATTCTCAACCGGATTTATGAAAAGGGCGCGCCATGCCTGGGAGCCTATTGTTACGACTCCAAAAACGATCAATATTAATATTCCAATACTAACAGTGCCTATATCAACCGATACATGGTAGGCAAGCTTTTCTAACCACAGGTTATTCAGCCAGTACGCAGTTGGCACGGCCAAGAGGATTGATAGGAGCAGCAAAGAAGTAAATCCGCTTGATAGCAGGTAAATCAATGAGCCTTGACTAGCACCCAATACTTTGCGAATCGAAATCTCCCTGATACGTGTCTCAATAGCATATGTTGCCATGCCCAACAATCCCAGACAAGAAATTACAATGGCCAAGAAAGAAATTACACTTAGTATACTTACCAGATCGCCAAAAAGTATATCATAGATTTTATGCACCTCAGCATAAAAATCTTTGTAATCAACTTTTAATGAAGGATTGACTTTGGCCCAGGCCATCTCAATACTCTTTCCTGCATCATCATACGTACCTGAATATTTTACCTGTAGCAACTCTATTTCCTTTGGATTATAAGTTAACGCAAGTGGTTCCATCTTTTCCATCAACATCGAGTGGTTGTAATCTTTTACCACTCCAATTATTTTCTTTTTAGATGAGTCCTGTTGTATAATAATCTCCTGGCCAATGGCTTCTCCATTTGACTCGAAATGAAATGCTTTCACGGCTTGTTCGTTGAGAACTATGAAGGATTCATTCGAAGTAGTTTCTACGGCTGAATAATATTTTCCAGCCAGCATTGGGATCCCTAAATTTTCAAGGTAATCTTCATCGGTAGCGTAGTAATCCAACGAGATCCAATCCTTATCCTCCAAAGTGCGCTTGTACGACCCTTCTTTACTTTCGCCTGAAGCTAACACATGGGATGCGCCTGCTACACTTTCAATGTTGCTATATTTTAATAACTCTGTCTTAAGTGCCGTTGCTGATGTACTGCTCAGACCAATCACAATCTTACGATCCATATTAAATCCATGATCCGCACGGAGAAAAAATTGCAATTGATTGAATACCACAATTACTGAAAGTATAAACACGAGAGAAAATGAAAATTGAAGGGTAAGGAGTGTTTTACGTAGACGCATGCCCGATAACAGCCGCATTGAACTAAGTCCTTTCAATACTTTTATTGGCTGAAATCCACTAAGAATTACCGCTGGAAAAAACCCAGCAAGTATGCCAACAAACACTGCAAAGACAACGAATGCAATAAAGACTTTATAGTTAATTTCAAGATCCCACATTAGTAACCGTGCAAAACTTAATTCAAGTAGAAGTGGCTTAAGTGCAATCAACAACACAAATGCTCCTGCCAATGCAAGTAGTGCTACAATAATAGATTCGGATAAAAATTGCATAAAAATTTGCCAACGCATGGCACCCGTTACTTTGCGCACACCAATTTCACGTGCTCGGGTAAGTGATCGGGCAATGGATAAATTAGTAAAGTTGAAACATGATGTAAGCATAACAAGGGCCGCCAGCGCAATAAAGAAGTACACGAATATCCAGGGCAAAAAGGGCCCGATTGGGTTATTGATGAAAGCTCCTGGCGTTATGTTCATTAAAGATTGTAAAGAATAGCTAACCTTTTGTTGCGACTCCGGTTTAGGCAATACCGTAAATTGTTTTTTTGCAATGCCATTCAAACTCTGCTGAAGATCATCTGGTGTTTTTGCTTTCTCTAACAGTACATATACCCATCCAGCGGTATAGTTATACCAATTGTCAAGATTTTTTCCGCGGCTACCTTGTGCCTCCAAACTTCTTACTGTGCTTAAGCTGGCTAATGCATCAAATACAATGTGTGACTTGTTCGTATTCTCTTTCAATACGCCAGTAACTTTATACGGACCCTCCTCGCCTACCTTAAATAATTCGCCAAGTGGATTTTCCTGCCGGAAAAGTTTCTTTGCGCTTTTTTTGGTAAGCACAACAGAGTATGGTTCAACCAGTGCCGTTTCCGGATTTCCATACTCTAATTCATATTCAAACATTTCTAAAATTTCAGGATCCGCAAAGTACCCGGCCACCGGTATATTCACATTCTGTCCTATCTCAATCCACAAATTGCCAAAGCCTCTCATTATGCGAACAGCTTTTTCAACACCCGTATGGTTTTCAAGAAGTTCTTGCTTTAGCGGAAGCGTAGTGGTGGCTGTTTCATTTCGCCTTTCTCCATTTGAACCGATGGGGGTTGAGTTTACCCTATAAATACGGTCTCGCTTCGAATTGTACCGATCGTAATTCATCTGGTCTGCCACCAGCATAATTATTACCATGGACAGGGCCATCGCCACCGAAAGCCCAAATATATTTATTGCGGAAAAAAAGCGGTGTCTCAACAAACTGCGCACGGCAGTTTTAACGTAGTTCTTGAACATAGAGATTGTGGTTAGTAGTAGTTGACTACAAAGCGTGAAGAATTTAAGTATTTGCAAATGCTACTTTTCCTCTTTCTGCTTGACTAGAAAATAATAAATCAAAAAACCAATTGAGACAGAAACTGCAAACAGTCCATAAGGAAGCGGTGAGTAAGAATCAAATGGAATATACTCCATTAAGATCAAGGAAAGTCCGGCAAAAAAAGTAAGCAAGCCCCATTTTAAAGATGCATATTTATTAGTGACGGCAGATGCGTGCTGTTTAAAAATGGCTTGCGTCTCGTCATTTACAAATCCTTTATCGATCATTTTCTTTTTCAGGACATAGTCAGTCATCACTTTGGTGAAAAAATAGATGGCTGCTCCAAGGCTGCCTAAAATTGAAATGGGCATTAATAATTCGTTCGTATTCATAAGTGAAATGTTTTAGTATTTATTTGTTATGGATCGTAAGACAGAATATGTTGTAATAATGTTGCAGAAAATAAAAAGATATATTAAGGCACACTCCGGACGCATAAGAATCAGCAGAAATCCTACCTGGTCTGTAGGCTACATCATTTTCGCTAACTTTCTGCAACATCACGCTCAAACCTTGTGTCTAACCCAAAAATGACGGATGATCAGGCCTTAGTCTCACGTATTACCAAAGGCGATATGCAGGCTTTCAGGTTGTTGATCAAACAACATGAAAGGCTTGTGTCTCATATGATTGGTCGATTAATCGATAATGCAGAGGACCGTGAGGAGCTATGTCAGGATGTGTTTTTGAAAGTTCACGAAAAATTGAGCGAATTCAATTTTCAATCACGCTTATCAACCTGGATTGCAACAATTGCTTATCGTCATGCGGTGAATCATATAAGGAAAAAGAAAATTAAAGTCAGCGACATCCCGGACGAGGAGAGCTTTACATCCCATTTTGTATCAATCGATAATCCCGAAGAGCAATTGGAAGATGAAGACATGAATGAATTGGTGCTGCGCTTTATTTCATGGTTGCCCGTGCAGTACAAAGCTGTGCTAACGCTATACCATCTAGACGGGATGAGTTATCCGGAAATTGGAATAGCCACCGGAATGCCGGAGGGCACGGTAAAAAATTACCTTTTCAGGGCGAGAGCTTTGGTAAAAGAAAATGTAAAGAAGTATCTTGGCAAAGAAGAATGGCTATGAAAGCGAAAGACGAAGAATTACAAAATCAAATTGAAAAGGCGATTTCGTCTGATGATGGGGTTGACGCATACGCCTATAAAATAGTATTTGATACCTTAAGGAAAGAGCCTGATTCTTACTTGTCTACCAATTTTGCTGATCGCGTTGTCCAAAAGATAGAAACCAGAAATGAATCTACAAACGATTTTATTTGGTTTAGCGTTGGCATTTTTACGTTTGCAATAGCAGCCGTTATCGCCATTGTGCTCACGGATTTCAAAGTTAGTTTTGGCGCACTAAAATTCCTTGCCAGTTACCCTGGACTTTTCGTTTTTGGCATAGGATTTATACTTGCCCTCAATTGGCTTGATAAAAAACTAGTTCGGCCCAAGACATCTATCTAGTTAACATGCAAATCTCCTGTAACTAAATTTGCGACCAAATTTCAATCTGACCTTTCTTGTAATTTCAATTACAGCAGCATCCTTTTCACTATTTTCGCAGTTATAACGTGAAGAAAACTCTTTCTATAGCACTCCTTTCTTTTTTCTTTCTGCATCTGGCCGGTTTCTATGTCTATTTTGGGATAAGACAAAATCAGATCCATCAGGAAATGCGACACAAACTCAAAGATATCCCAACAGATCAACTTGAGGTGATCCATTTATCAAAAACTGAATATCAACGATTGTTACGCGGCTCTGATGAAATTGAGATCAATGGCAAAATGTATGACATTGCAAGAACTCAAATAAAAGAAGCTGTGGTTATTGTTTTTGCGTTGCATGATTCAGCAGAAGATAATCTGCTTTCATTTTTAGATGACGTTTTAAAGAACGCAACACAAGATTCACAACAAGCGTCAACAACATTATTTCAATTTAATCTTCTCAGCTTTGTTCTTCCCAACGAAGTTATCAGTGAGGACATAGCTCTTATCCAAAATCGTTCCTTCACAAGGTATTCTGAAATCGACCTATCCTTTGTTTGCCCGCTTGATACCCCACCCCCCCGTGTTTAGGCTAATTTCGTGATAGCATTTGTTCTGCTCCTGATCAGGTGCCGTTCTATTAATCTATTAAGCTTCATTTTTGGATGAATTTACTATTTACAGTATTGTTAATACTGAGCTATTCCTTTTCTCAAGCACAGACTGTTGAAAAAGAAAATAGTTTAGCAGACACTACTCGTTCTTATTTGAATGAGTTAGTGATTTCTGCCAATCGCATTAGTGAGTCCCGCAGAAACGTGGCTCAACAAATTAGTTTCATTGGTTCTGCTACTATTAATAGTTTAAACGCACAGAATTCTGCTGAGATCATCAGCAACTCCGGTATCGCAGCTATGCAAAAAAGTCAACAAGGAGGTGGAAGTCCTATGCTTCGCGGATTTGAAGCAAGCCGTATTCTATTAGTGATAGATGGTGTGCGCATGAACAATGCAATCTATCGTTCAGGTCACTTGCAAAACATCATCACCATGGACAATAACATTCTAGAACGAGCAGAAATTTTGCTCGGACCTTCATCCACTGTTTATGGTAGCGATGCGCTAGGTGGCGTCATCCATTTCTTCACCCGAAATCCGGAAGTTTCGAAAAATGAATCTTTTCAAACAAAGGGGAATGCTTTTTTTCGATACGGGAGCATCAATGCCGAAAAAACATGGCACGTTGATTTGAATCTTGGTGGGCAAAAATTCGCTTCACTCACTTCATTCACATTTAGTGATTTTGGTGATTTGCGAATGGGTGAAAGAACAAATAAAGCGTTAGGAAAACAATTTGGCCTTCGCCCTAAATATGCAGTACGTGCTGATGACAACTCATCCGATATGTTGGTTACCAACAGTGATTCTTTCAAGCAAGTAGCCAGCGGATTTAAACAATTTGATGTATTACAAAAATTTCTATTCGCTTCCGGTTCCCGTGCCAAACACCTTGTGAACTTTCAATTTTCCAATTCCACCGATATTCCGCGATATGATCGGCTGACCGATCCACAAGGATCTGGTCTTAAGTTTATTGAATGGTATTATGGCCCTCAGAAAAGATTGATGGGTTCCTATAATTTGTCGATGAGTGAGCTTGGCGCTTTCGCGGAAGATATGTCTGCCACACTCAGCTTTCAGGATGTTGAAGAAAGTCGTCATGACAGAAGATTTAACAGTACCAATCGGAATGACAGATATGAACGCATCTACGTTTGGGGACTTACCATTGATTTCAATAAAACGATTGGTAAGAATAATCTTCGCTATGGAATAGATGGCCAGTTCAACTCGCTTGAGTCTACTGCACACACAACTAATATTATAACAGGAGCAGAATCACCACTGGATACTCGCTACCCGAATGGTGATAACGTGATGAATACACTAGCTACATTTGTTAGTCATACTCTTCGTATTGGCGACTCGTGGACACTGAATGATGGTGTGCGTGTTGGTGGCAGTTTTTTACATTCCACTTTCATTGACAAAACCCTCTTCCCCTTTCCATATGACGAGGTGATACAGAATAATTTAGTTGGAAGTGGAAATCTGGGCCTTATTTATACACCATCAAGCTGGAAAATTTCCCTAATGGCAAGCTCGGGCTACCGTGCACCAAACATTGATGATATGTCAAAGGTATTTGAATCCGTAGCGGGCACTTCAACCAAGCCAGGCATACTAGTAGCTCCAAATCCTGATCTTAAACCTGAAAAAACGATCAACAGTGATTTGAGTATCACAAAGTTCTTTAGCGATAAGATCAGACTTGAGAGCGTAGTTTTTGCAACTAGTTTCTATGATGCCATTGCTACCATGCCAACAACATTCAATGGTTTATCACAAATTATTTACGATGGGTTTCCCTCCAATGTCGTATCAAGTCAAAACGTATCTGGTGCATACTTGTATGGATTCAATAGTACATTGCGAGCGGATGTGACTGATAAATTCGCAATAACCGCCTCGTATAATTATACGCACGGAAGTGTTAAAAACGAAAGGGGCCCCGAAACACGCTTGGATCACATCCCACCCATTTTCGGTCGCATAGGATTTCAATTCAATTCAGCCAGATTTAAATCTGAACTCTACTCCAACTTCAGTGCCTGGAAATACCTGAGTCAATACAGTTCAAGTGGTGAAGACAATCTTCAGTATGCAACTGCAGGGGGGATGCCATCCTGGTATACAATCAACTTACGCGCAGGGTATAACATCAACAAAACTTTTGTGATTCAGATAGGCGTTGATAATATGCTAGATCTTCAATACCGAACGTTTGCCTCCGGTATTAATTCACCAGGTAGAAATATTTTTGGAACATTAAGGGTTGCGTTTTAAATATTTACAGTAGTTGCTATGCAAAAATATTCATTAGATTTTCTTCTTCAATTATGAGTTTACAAAAGTTAGTCAGGCGATTACGTCAATTCAGATCTGTCCACAAATGGATCGGGATCAGCATCGTGTTTTTTATGTTTATCACGAGTACAACAGGTCTACTTCTTGGCTGGAAGAAAAACGTTGATACCTTACAGCCACCAACTTTATCAGGAGGATCAATGGAACTATCTGAATGGGTAAGTTTTGACACGGTAGCAAAAAGCGCCTATCGCGCAATAGATTCTGTCACTCATGAAGAAAATGCCATCGATCGATTTGATGTGCGAATTGATAAAGGGATTATTAAAGTATTATTTACAAATGGCTATTGGGAAGTTCAGGTAGATGCAAAAACAGGCAAGGCATTGTCAGTTGCTCAACGGCATGCCGACTGGATAGAACACGTTCATGATGGGTCGATCGTTGGAGATACCTTCAAACTCATTTACACAAACTATATTGGTTGGGGACTACTCACGCTCGCGATCAGTGGATTCTTTTTATGGTATGGGCCACGGACGATCCGGAAAATTAAATCGCGATAGCTATTCAATTTAGATTTTATTGAATAGGTTACTTTATCACATTTTCTGTATTTCCTCCCACGTACTCTTATATACAGTAATACCTTGCGCTAAATTATCTTTACGGATTTTCATAATATTCTCTCCCGGATAACGTATGCTCTTCTCTTCCTTTTCGGGAACTGATTGCTTGTAGTCTTCTATTATTTGATCAATGGCAGAGGCAATACTTTTAAAGTTTCCAAGCTTATTAATGTCAATGGCAATAAAGACTTGCGAAAGTTTTGCCTCAATACCGTCTTTTGAAATTTCTAAAACAGAAAGCCCTCCGGAAAGAATAGTAGCTAAAATATCCAGTAACAAAGAAAGACCTGCACCCTTCCAATAACCAATAGGCAATGCGCGCGTTGATTTTTTTATTGCAGCCGGATCATGTGATAACGTTCCGTGCTCGTCATATCCTCCCGGAACAGATAACTTTTCATTTTTCAGCTGCGCTACTTCTAATGCGCCATAGGAATATTGCGACATCGCCATGTCCAACACAATGGCCTCCCCCTTGTTCGGTACAGCAATCACCAACGGATTATTTCCTAGCCTACTGTCTACTGCTCCCCATGCAGGCATGTTGGCAATTGTATTGCTCCACCCAATGAATACAAACCCAGCCTTGGCCGCTCGCCATCCGTAAGTCCCACCACGCATCCAATGATTTGTATTGGCAAGCGATACACATCCTATTCCATTCTTAGCGGCTAACTCCATCGCCCGATCAGTAGCAGCCAATGCGTTCGTAGGTCCCGGACCAGATTGGCCGTCCCACTGCTCTATACTACCTACACTATGTTTACAAATAGCATCGACTTTAGGTTGAATAAGCCCATCCTTCACCAAACCAATAAACTTTACAAACCGATTAACGCCATGGGAGTAAACCCCATCCAAACTGTTGCCAATAAAAATTTCGGCACACGTTTTAGCTTTATTATTAGAAAATCCATGTTTAATCAGAACTTGAATTAATTTGGATTCAATTTCAGTTACGGGTAACCTTAGAAAATCGGTGTTGTTTGCTGTTGACATAGTGTTTTGGATTTCACAGTAGTTAGTAATAAGGCGAAGTTAATATTTTCCGACACCGGAAAGGTTAGCCTAAGGATGAAGAACTCCATGCAAGGATAATTCATCCTTAAGATCGTCTACTGTGTTTTATAACTAATCATAATCCCAGCCCGACTGGAGCGATCAATGGTCGTTTTATATTTCGAATGAGTCTTTACATACTTTAGAAAGTCATCGTCAGCCAATCCGTCTGTTACATTGTGAGTAGTATAGCAGCCTCCCACTTTTAATTTTGGATCCAAGTCCATGAAGTATTGTTTATACCAATCTTTATCGGCATCGGAGAAAACAAAGTCGAAAGGGCCAGGTAGCTGCTTTACAAGGTCATGAGCATTGCCCAACCTGGCATCCACAAAATCAGAAAGGCCAGCCTCGGCAATATTTTTCAACGCCTCTTTATGCCTGCGTTCACTAATTTCAATCGTGATCACTTTTCCGCCTGTTTTGCTCATGGCCCAAGCAAGCCAGATTGTTGAATGCCCGGTAGACGTACCTATTTCCAAAGCCAAAGTATAATTATTCTTAACAATCAGTTCGTGCAGAACTTTGCCATCTTCATAAGGCACGTTTAAATCATGCCAGTCGCGTTTGTGATCGCTTAGAAATTTTTCAACCTTGCCATCAAGGCCGGAGTCCCTTTTGGTTTGCGCAAAACCAATCAACACTGAATAAAAGAGTAATCCGATAAGTAGAGTGGGTCTTACTATTTGCGTTTTCATCCAGGTGGCTTTATGTCAACAAAAAGAGAAAAATCAACGGGAAAACAATACCAAGCAATGCCAACTTCCACCCTCTGCCTTGGAAACTATTTCTTCCTTTCTCAATGAACATCCCGGTACAAGCAATAGTGAGCATGGCTATTCCAAAAATATCAGAATAGTAAATCCACCAATTGCTGGTGTCCTGATGAAGTATTGTCATCTGACCTAATAAAGGAGTGACGCGATACGATTCAATAGTACCTTTTCCGGTGGCCATGTCCACTTGAACTTCATTGTTCACGTATGATATTTTTATCGCTTTTTCATCAACAGAAAATCTTCGGAGATTATCTTCAATGTTTTGCTCTTTTGTAAAGCTGGCAATAAACTCGTCATTAACAGCCTCAATACTGGCAGGAACGGGAATACTAATTTCCTTTTTATCATAGGAGTATTTCCGAGGGTGCCAGGATTGTCGATGATTAAGGAAAATTCCCGAAAGAGAAAATGAAATAATGAGACCTACATAAAAATAGGCGATGTCACGGTGTGTGTTTCGAGCGGTCAGTTTCATTGTTTATAAAGGGGTTGGTGTATTACTTTATGCTGTGAAGATACTATTGAAAGAAATAAGGTGTACTTCCAGGCAACTAAATCAGGTATAATAAATTGCTATTTATTCTCGTTGGGTTGCTTTTCGCCTTGACGTCTGCTCCCCTTATGTGAGTTTGGATCCCCTTTGGTAAGATCTTTCCCATGGTGATGATGTCCATGAAACGATCTGAATCTATTGTGATGTCGATCTCCTTTATCCTGTGAGATGTGCCCATGATGATTCTTCCCTTTATGTTGCGTGGAGTCAGATGGTGTTTGTGCATGGCCTGTCAAAAAGAAAGATACAAGCAACGATAATGCAATGATGAGTTTTTTCATGGTTATTATATTTTTCTAATTAGACATCAGTATCATCGTTTTATTCCATTGGAATTAAACTTTTCAAATAGAACACTCAAAAAATTGAGTCTGCTTATTGTATATTAAGGAGCGCGATGAGGTTTCTAAAAAAAATAAGCTTTGGTTGGAATAAAAAGGGAATTTCTGATGTCTAATAAGAACCAATAAAGTACGTATCACCAGGAATGAGTAAAGAAAGCGATGAACATTTGGTGAACGTTGCTAGAGATGGCGATATGGCAGCTTTCAAAGAGTTGGTAGACCGTCATGAAAGCAAAATTGCTGGGGTTGTGAAGTCCATGTTGGGTGACACAACAGAAGCTGTAGACGTTGGGCAGGAAGTGTTTATACGCTTCTATGAAGCGCTTGA
>JAENVX010000326.1 GCA_016650355.1 Bacteroidia bacterium
ATAGCGCGAGGAGAATTTCTTCCAGATATAGTCAACTGCATCTGTTGTAGGATGAATAAGGTCTGAAGTATAGAAGCGATAGTCCCTAAGATCGTCAAGAAGAATTTCATAAGCAGGGAAGTATTCGACATCTGAATATAGTTCTGTAAGCGTGTGGCAAGTCAATCTCAAAACTGATTTACTCACACTATTTAATTCTATGGTGTCTTTTAAATGCCTCACCGGACTAACAGTAAGAATGATTCTGATTTCTGGATTAATTTTTTTAAGAGCTTGATATGTTTCGTCAAAAGACTCTAGTATTTTCTTTTGGGTGAGTAGGATTTTTTTGAATTGCTGCGAAGGCATTTTATGACAATTGGCAACTATTTGATGATTATCAAGTCGCTCGTAGACCCAAGCTGTTCCATAGGTTAATATGAGATATTTGCTGTTTTTTAGAAGGAGATGAGCGCGTTCGATTGCTTCATTTATTTTCTTTTCAAGTACATTTTTCGATTTGTCTGAAAATGCCGAGTGGATATCATAATTGAAAGTAATACCCATATTTTGCAAGTAGGCATGTTCATCTAATGTTTGGTTGCGAACACTGTGGAGCAGAAGTTTGTGAATGGAGAGAGGGTTGTAGAGGGTGCCAAACGGATTTGGCGAAACCAAAAATTTCGAAACTTTAAGTTTTTGTCCAATTGAATCTGCAAAACATGAACCAATTGTGAAGACAGGATGATGAAGCGAGATTTTGTTATCAGCTCCCTTTAAATGTAGTTCGGTCCGGAATTCTTCCATAGACCAAAGTTACTCGAACACGTGTTAGGTAGACTACTCATAAATCAATTAAATTAATTAACATTTTTTATATTCAATAGTGTCCAACAAATTGGTATATCGATTAATTTAGTGGCTCCGTCCAACCTTACTAATTATCCATTATGCTAGATCAAAAAGAGCTTGAAAAAATTCCGCTACAAATCTTTAGCAGTTCAGAAGAGGCCTCACTTTTTGTGGCCAAAGGGATTGCCAGCCTCATAAAAGTCAGGGAGAAGGAAGGCAAGCCTTGCGTGCTCGGCCTGGCAACTGGATCAACGCCTACGCGCGTTTATAGCGAGTTGGTGAGAATGCACCAAAAAGAGGGGCTTAGTTTCAAAAACGTGCATTGTTTTAATCTGGATGAATACTTTCCTATCCAGCCAGATTCGCTTCAGAGTTATGTTCGATTCATGAACGAACATTTATTCAATTATATAGACATCCCAAAGAAAAATATTAACATACCTGACGGCACGCTTCCAAAAGAAAAAGTAGCTGACTTCTGCAAAGATTACGATGCGAAGATTGAAAAACTTGGGGGTATCGATATTCAGGTATTGGGTGTGGGCCGAACAGGTCACATAGGATTTAACGAACCAGGCTCATCTGAGCGTTCTTCAACTCGCCTCATTACTCTTGATCAGGTTACACGCATTGATGCCGCCAGTGATTTTTTTGGTGAGGAAAATGTTCCGCGCAAAGCTATTACAATGGGCGTTGGCTCAATCATGAAAGCCAAACGGGTGATCATGATGGCGTGGGGTGAAGGAAAGGGGTCTATTGTAAAAAAAGCGGTAGAAGGTCCGGTAACAGATCAGATACCTTCTACATTTCTTCAAAAACATCCAAATGCATTGGTCGTACTGGATGATGCAGCCTCTTCTCAATTGACTGCTATAAAAACTCCCTGGCTCGTTGATAGTTGTGTATGGGACGAAGTGCTTATTCGCAAAGCAGTTGTTTGGTTATGTTTAAAATTGGAAAAGCCAATTCTCAAACTCACCAACAACGATTACATGGAACATGGAATGGGTGATGTGATTACAGAGTATGGATCGGCCTACAAGGTGAATATTCATATCTTTAATAAACTGCAGCATACTATCACTGGCTGGCCAGGTGGCAAGCCTAACGCAGAAGACACGAATCGGCCTGAGCGTGCAAATCCATTTCCGAAAAGAGCGATCATCTTTAGTCCACACCCGGACGATGACGTGATTTCAATGGGAGGCACATTTATAAGATTGGTTGATCAGGGACATGAGGTACATGTGGGCTATCAAACTTCTGGTAATATTGCTGTCTTTGATGATGATGCTGTGCGCTTTGCAGATTTTGTTCGCGATTTCAATGACCAGTTTGGATTGAGCAAAGAGGATGGTGAAAAATTTTATAAGAAGATTGTTAAGTCGTTGAAAGAAAAAGGACCAGGCCAGGTAGACAGTAAAGAGGTGATGACAATTAAGGGCATGATCAGAAGGGGAGAAGCAAAAGCGGGTTGTCGATATGTTGGTATCCCTGATAGCCAGGCACACTTTTTAGATATGCCTTTTTATGAAACAGGTACTGTCAAAAAGAAGCCACTTGGAGAAGAGGATATTAAAATCATTATTGATTTACTTGAGAAGGTAAAGCCCCACCAGATTTATGCAGCAGGTGATCTTTC